>NZ_DALZXY010000137.1:0-5714 GCF_031988865.1 Arthrobacter sp. | reverse complement strand
TGTTCGATGCCTTCGGCTCCGCGGAAAAGACGCTGCAGGCCAACATGGGCGGGCACACCGGCGTACCGGAGTTCGCGGGGGAGGACGCGGCCAGGTTCTTCGTTCGGCACCTGCGGTAGCGACGCCCGGCCGCACCCGTTGCATTCATACCCTCAGGGGGTATACAGTCGGTTACGGATACCCAGTAGGGGTATAAAATCCACGGAAGGAAGACGTCATGGCCACGAACGAATACCAGGTAACCGGAATGACCTGCGGGCACTGCGAACTCTCGGTCCGCGAAGAAGTGGAACTGATCCCCGGAATCGAGGACATCCAGGTCAGCGCCCAAACGGGCAGGCTCGCAGTCACGGCCTCCGGACCGCTCGACGATGCCAAGGTGCTCGCCGCCGTGGAGGAGGCAGGCTATTCGGCGGTGCGGAGCGCATGAACACCGGCACGCGCCTGGGACTTTACGGAGCTGGGCTGGTGGTGGCCTTCGGTGGTGCCTTCGGAGTCGCCGGCGCCGTTGTGCCTGACAGTGCGGTTACGGAATGGGCCGAAGAGAGCCCGGCAGGAGGAGCTGAGATGGAAGCCCACGATGCGGAACAGAAGACCACGCCCACCCCGGCCGCTGCGGACCCGGCTGCCCCGAACAGCGTCAAGGGCCTCTCGGCCGAGGCTGACGGTTACCTCCTGTCGCCTGTCCAGGCACCAGGGGCGGCCGGGGAACCGGGCACCCTGGGCTTCCGGATCCAGGACGCCGCAGGCAATCCGGTCACGGAATACCAAACCTCGCATGAACAGGACCTGCACCTGATCGTGGCCCGCTCCGACGGCAGCCAGTTCCGCCACGTCCACCCGGTACTGGATGAATCCACGGGTACGTGGTCAACGCCCTGGGAATGGTCTGAAGCCGGCAGCTATCGGGTCTTCGCGGACTTCAAGCCCGCAGCAGCCGGCGCGGAAGTGGGCTCCCTGACGCTGACGCAAACCGTCCAGGTGGCCGGAGACTTCACTCCCGTGGAGCCGCAGCCCAGCCGAACCGCGCAGGTGGACGGCTTCACCGTCTCGCTCGACGGTGACCTGGCGGCGGGGTCCTCCAGCGACCTCACCCTCACGGTCAGCCGCGACGGCGAACCGGTCACCAGCCTGGAGCCTTACCTGGGCGCCTTCGGACACCTCGTGGCACTGCGCGACGGCGACCTGGCTTATCTCCACGTCCACCCCAAGGGTGAGGAACCCGCTGCCGGGCAGACCTCCGGACCGGAAATTGGATTCGCAGCACAGGTTCCCACCACCGGCCGCTACCTGCTGTACCTGGATTTCCAGGTGGACGGCCAGGTCCACACCGCCGAGTTTGTGCTCGACGCCGGCAACACCGGCACCGGCAGTGCCACACCGGCCGGACCGCATTCAGGCGACGGACACTGACCTGCCCGCTCCATCACATCACCTCAGCAAAGAGAAGGAACTGCACATGAGCACCCCAGCGGCCCCAGGCATGGCGACAGGCACGGGCATCGGTATCGGCGTCGAGCTGGAGATCGGCGGGATGACCTGCGCCTCCTGCGCGAACCGGATTGAGAAGAAGCTGAACAAGCTCGACGGCGTCAGCGCCACCGTGAACTACGCCACCGAAAAGGCGAAGGTCACCGTCCCGGACGGCTATGACCCGGCGCTGCTGATCGCCGAGATCGAAAAGACCGGGTACACCGCGGCCGTGCCCGCACCCAAGGGCGGGAGCAGGAACGCCGCCCCCGGCAACTCCGAGGACGCCGACCCCGAACTGGTGTCACTGCGGCACCGGCTGATCGGCTCGATTGTCCTGACCGTGCCGGTGATCGCCATGGCCATGATCCCCGCTCTGCAGTTCACCTACTGGCAATGGGCGTCCCTGGCGCTGGCCGCCCCGGTGATCGTCTGGGGAGCGTGGCCTTTCCATAAGGCTGCCTGGGCCAACCTCAGGCAGGGCGCAGCGACCATGGACACGCTTATTTCGATGGGCACGTCCGCGGCGTTCCTCTGGTCCCTGTACGCCCTGTTCTTCGGCACCGCAGGAACCCCCGGCATGACCCACCCGTTCGAATTCGCACTGGCACCCTCCGACGGTGCGGCCAATATCTATCTCGAGGTCGGCGCCGGGGTGACCATGTTCATCCTGGCCGGCCGGTACTTCGAGAAGCGGTCCAAGCGCCAGGCCGGTGCAGCACTTCGGGCACTGCTGGAGCTGGGTGCGAAAGAAGTTTCGGTGCTGCGCGGCGGCGTCGAAACGAAGATCCCGGTGGAAGAGCTGCAGATCGGCGACGAGTTCATTGTCCGTCCGGGAGAGAAGATCGCCACCGACGGCGTCGTGGTGTCCGGGACGTCTGCCGTGGACGCCTCGATGCTCACCGGCGAGTCCGTCCCGGTGGAGGTCGCCGAGGGGGATGCTGTCACCGGCGCCACCACCAACGCCGGGGGCCGGCTCGTAGTCCGGGCCACCCGGATCGGCTCGGACACCCAGCTGGCGCAGATGGCCAAGCTGGTTGAGGATGCCCAGACCGGCAAGGCGGAGGTACAGCGCCTGGCCGACCGGATTTCCGGAGTCTTTGTGCCGATTGTCATTATGATCGCCGTCGTTGCCCTTGGCGGCTGGCTGGGCGCCGGATTCCCGGTGACGGCCGCGTTTACAGCCGCCGTCGCGGTCCTGGTTATCGCCTGCCCGTGCGCGCTGGGCCTGGCAACGCCGACGGCACTGCTGGTCGGCACCGGCCGCGGCGCCCAGATGGGCATCCTCATCAAGGGCCCGGAGGTGCTGGAATCCACCCGCAAGGTGGACACGGTTGTGCTGGATAAGACCGGCACCGTCACCACCGGCAAGATGACGCTCGTTGACGCAATCGCCGAGCCCGGCACCGACCGTGCTGACCTGCTGCGCCTGGCCGGAGCGCTGGAAGATTCCTCAGAGCACCCGATTGCCCAGGCGATCGCTAAGGGAGCCACGGAAGAAGCCGGCACCCTCCCGGTCCCGGAGGACTTCGCGAACGTCGCGGGCAAGGGTGTGCAAGGCGTCGTGGACGGGCACGCGGTTGTGGTGGGACGGGAATCGCTCCTCGCGGAGTGGTCGCTGCGGCTGAGTCCCGAGACGGCTGCCGCGAAGGCGCAGGCCGAGGGTGAAGGCAAGACCGTCGTCGCCGTGGGGTGGGACGGAAAGGCCCGCGGCATCCTGGTCGTGGCCGATACCGTCAAGGTGACGAGTGCGGAGGCGATTGCGCAGTTCAAGGCGATCGGCCTGACCCCGGTCCTGCTCACCGGTGACAACGACGCCGTCGCCCGGCAGATTGCCGCGGAGGTGGGCATCGAGGAAGTCATTGCCGAAGTGCTCCCGCAGGAGAAGGTCGACGTCGTCCGTCGGCTGCAGGGTGAAGGAAAGGTCGTCGCGATGATCGGCGACGGTGTCAACGACGCACCCGCCCTCGCACAGGCCGACCTTGGCCTGGCCATGGGCACCGGCGCCGACGTCGCGATCGAAGCCTCGGACATCACCCTGGTGCGCGGCGACCTGCGCAGCGCCGTCGATGCGATCCGGCTTTCCCGAAAGACGCTCGGAACGATCAAAACCAACCTGTTCTGGGCCTTTGCCTACAACGTCGCCGCGGTTCCCGTCGCAGCGCTGGGCATGCTCAATCCCATGCTTGCCGGAGCGGCGATGGCACTCTCCAGTGTCTTCGTTGTCGGCAACAGCCTGCGCCTGCGCGGCTTCAAGAGCCTCGCGAAGCAGTAGCAAGGCCCAGGGTGCCATTCCCCACCAATCACGCAGAACACGAAAGGCACACCATGACGAATGACTCCCAGGCGGAAGCCAGCTGCTGCGGCACCAGCACGCCCAACCCGGCAGCGGCAGGCAATGGCCGCGGAAACCTGCTCGGCGGCAGCCCGGCGGATGACCTGACCACCTGTCCGGTGATGGCAGGCAGCCCAGTCAGCAAAACGGCCGCCGAGGCTGCCGGCCTCTACCGCGACTACGAGGGGGAACGGTACTACTTCTGCTGCGCAGGCTGCGGACCCGCCTTTGACGCGGATCCGGCCAGGTACGCCGCCAGCATGGCCTGACTCCGGCACTCCTGCAGGGCCCGCATCCCGTTCCCGGACGGGGAGTGGGCCCTGCAGGCAGTTCCGAAGTGCGCGGCCGCAACAGCCCGTTCCCCGGTGAATCCCGTCACAATGCGAATTCTTGGACTCAGTCCAAGAAGATGGGGGTGTGAAGACAACTCAAGATGCGGCAGCCGAGCCTGCCGGAACCGTTGATACCCACTCGCGCGGCCGCAAACGCGTGATGACCTATGTGGCACTGTTCGTGGGTGTCCTCGCCGTGAACGCAGGCGTGTTCCTCTGGGGCCTGGCTGCCGGCTGGTGGCAGCCACAGGCCCGCAGCCTGCAGGTAATCGCGGCGGTCTCGCAGATCAACATTCTCCTTTCGATCCTGCCGCGCCAGCACTGGATGGTGAACCTGCTCTCCTTCCTGGCGACCAGGGCTCCCACCTCCTGGCCGCTGCAGCTGCGCTGGCGGCTCGCACAGTACTACCACGTTGGCGGCCTGCACGTTGGGGGAGCCATCGCCGGAACCTTCTGGTACGTGGTGTACGTCGTCCTCCTCGCCCCGGCCTGGGCCGACGGTGAAGCAGGCTACGACGACGTGTCAGTTGGCCTCGCGATCCTGGTGTCGGCGGTGCTCATCACCATCTGCGCGCTGGCTGCGCCGGGATTCCGAACCCGCCATCACGACGTCTTTGAAGCATCGCACCGGTTCGGAACCTGGACCGTGCTGGTGCTGGGCTGGACCAACGCCCTGCTCCTCGCCAAACTGCAGGCCCCGGCGCGCGGCTTCGGCGAAGCACTGCTGGCCTCACCGATCTTCTGGATGCTCGTGGTCTCAACCGGGCTCGCCGTCTGGCCGTGGATCCTGCTGCGGAAGGTGCCCATCACGGTGGAGCGTCCCTCGGACCACACGGTGATCGTCCGGCTGGACCACGGATTCGTGCCACTGGTCGGCACCACGCGGGCCATCAGCCGGCATCCGCTCCTGGGCTGGCACCCGTTTGCCTGCGTCCCGGCGGCGCCTGGCGATTCCGGCTACCGCATGGTCATTTCCCGGGCGGGCGGCTGGACCGGGGAGTTCATTGACAACCCACCCAAGCACATCTGGGTCCGGGGTATCCCGACCGTCGGCGTCGCCAACGCGAAGCGCCTGTTCAACCGCGTGCTGTATGTGGCCACCGGAAGCGGTATTGGCCCCGCCCTCGGGCACCTGCTCACCGATACCCAGGGCGCCCGGCTGGTGTGGGTCACGAAGACTCCGCGGGCAACCTACGGGAATGCGCTCGTTGACGAGGTGGAGCGGGCACAGCCGGACGCCGTCATCTGGAACACCACGGAGCAGGGCAAACCGGATGTGTTCGAGCTGGCCTACGACGCGTATGTGGCGTCCGGGGCCGACGCCGTGATCATCGTTTCAAACAAATCGGTCACCGGACGCGTGGTCAGCGGGTTTGAAAGCCGCGGCATCCCGGCCTTCGGCCCCATCTGGGACTCTTAGGTTGGACCGCTCAGACGCAGCCGGCCAGCACAGCTGACGCATAGGGCAGATGGACGGCGGCGCTGGCGAGGGAGAGGCCGCCGAGGCAGGCCAGGACCAGTGCCGCCGGGACAGCTCCGGCCAGGCCACCGACCGGCTGCACCAAATGGCGGATCCG
>NZ_DALZXY010000136.1:0-5829 GCF_031988865.1 Arthrobacter sp. | reverse complement strand
TCGGCCACCTGCTTCGGGCACGCGGCCTCTCGGTGACCATGCAAAAGCTCGATCCCTATCTCAACGTGGATCCGGGCACAATGAACCCCTTCCAGCACGGCGAGGTCTTCGTGACCGACGACGGCGCCGAGACGGACCTCGACATCGGCCACTACGAGCGCTTCCTTGATGAGAGCCTCGACGGGTCGGCGAACGTGACCACCGGGCAGGTGTACTCCACCGTTATCGCCAAGGAACGCCGCGGCGAATACCTCGGTGACACCGTCCAGGTCATCCCGCACATCACCGACGAGATCAAGCGCCGGATGCGCCTGCCCTCCGAGGCGAAGAAAACGCCGGACGTCATCATCACCGAAATCGGCGGCACCGTCGGGGACATCGAGTCCCAGCCGTTCCTCGAGGCAGCACGCCAGGTCCGCCAGGACATTGGCCGCGGCAACGTCTTCTTCCTACATGTCTCCCTGGTGCCGTACATCGGGCCGTCCCAGGAACTGAAGACCAAGCCGACCCAGCACTCGGTGGCAGCCCTGCGGTCCATCGGCATCCAGCCGGATGCCATCGTCATCCGCTCCGACCGTCCCGTCCCGAACGCCATGCGCGAGAAGATCGGACGCATGTGCGACGTCGACGTCGACGCCGTGATCGGCTGCCCGGATGCGCCCAGCATCTACGACATCCCCAAGACCCTGCACTCCCAGATGCTGGACGCCTACATCGTCCAGCACCTTGGACTGAAGTTCCAGGACGTCGATTGGACCAAGTGGGACAGCCTGCTGGAAGTCGTGCACAACCCGAAGCACCACGTGGAGGTGGCGCTGGTCGGCAAGTACATTGACCTGCCCGATGCCTACCTCTCCGTCACCGAAGCCCTGCGCGCCGGCGGCTTCGCCAACAACACCAAGGTCCAGATCCGCTGGGTCCCGTCCGATGACTGCTCCACCGAAGCAGGTGCCCGCAAGGCTCTTGACGGCGTGGACGCCATCTGCGTGCCCGGCGGCTTCGGCATCCGCGGCCTCGAAGGCAAGCTTGGTGCCCTGAAGTTCGCCCGCGAGAACAAGCTGCCGACCCTGGGCCTGTGCCTAGGCCTGCAGAGCATGGTCATCGAATACGCCCGCAACGTGGTCGGCCTGGAAGGGGCGTCCTCCAGCGAATTCGAGCCGGACACCAAGTACCCGGTGATCGCGACCATGGCCGAGCAGAAGGAAATCGTGGCCGGACAGGGCGATATGGGCGGCACCATGCGCCTGGGCCTCTGGGACGCGAAGCTCGACGAAGGTTCCGTGGTGGCCAGGACATACGGCAAGACCGCCGTCGCCGAACGCCACCGTCACCGCTACGAGGTCAACAACGCCTACCGTGCGCAGATCGCCGAAGCCGGCCTGGTCTTCTCCGGCACCTCCCCGGACGGCCAGCTGGTCGAATTCGTGGAACTGCCCGAGGACGTCCACCCGTACTACGTCTCCACCCAGGCGCACCCGGAATTGAGCTCGCGGCCCACCCGTCCGCACCCGCTCTTCGCCGGGCTCGTCAAGGCCGCACTGGTCCACCAGGGCGCGGAAGCGTAAAGGCATGAGCGAGGACCGGGGGTTCGCCGACGAACAAAGTCCGCGACGGCTGCTGGAATCATCCGTAGCCTACAGCGGTCCCATTTGGGACGTGGTGAAGGAAAAATTCACCCTGACTGACGACGGCGAACCCCTGGTCCGCGACTTCATCCAGCACCCCGGGGCGGTGGCCATTCTGGTCATGAACGACGCCGGCCAGGTGCTGCTGATCAACCAGTACCGGCACCCGGTCCGGATGACCCTGTGGGAGATCCCGGCCGGCCTGCTCGATGTGGAGGGCGAGGACTACCTCACCGCCGCCGTACGCGAGCTGGCCGAAGAAGCGGACCTGGTGGCCGAGGACTGGAACGTCCTGACCGACCTGTTCCTCTCACCCGGCTCCTCCCGCGAAGAACTGCGGATCTACCTGGCCCGCGGGATTCACGAGGTTCCGGAAGCCGAGCGGCATGAACGCTTCCACGAAGAAGCCGAAATCAAGATGCGCTGGGTCGACCTGGACGACGCCGTGACGGCTGTCCTGGAAGGCCGGGTGCACAGCCCGTCCGCTGCCGCCGCCGTCCTCGCCGCCGCAGCCGCCCGTAACTCCGGCTATGCCAAGCTCCGCCCGGCCGACGCGCCGTGGCCGGAGCACCACTCGGAGCACCATGCCTGGCCCAACGGATCCGTCCGCTAGGAGTATGGGTGCCCACCGCAGTCCCCGCCGCAGGCAGCGGCTCCGGTAACCGGTCAACAGACGACCGGCCTTCCATCAACGACACTATTGAGCTCGAGCTGGATTCCCAGCTCAATCCGACACTCATTCTGGACCGGGAAACGCTCACCAGCGGTCTCGCAAGTGGGGGCGTCGAAACCGCGGCAGCGCCGGCCGGACGGTCAAAATCCGAAGCCCCCGCCGCCCGCAGCTCACGTTCCGCCGAGGACGAGCTGCGGTCCACCGCCGTCGGACGTGCTATTGGCTCCTACCTCCAGCACATGGCCGTGGAACGCGGACTGGCCCGCAACACCGTCGACGCGTACCGCCGCGACCTGCTGCGCTACGCCAGGTTCCTCGCCGCCGCCGGCCAAAGCGACGTCACCGCCATCACCCGCCATGACGTCACCGCGTTCGCCCGTTCGATCGTTGACGGGTCGGACGGCGCCGCGGCACTGAGTATCCGGTCGGCCGCCCGGACCATCGTGGCCGTGCGCGGACTGCACCGGTTCTGGGCACTGGAAGGCGTCACCGCAGCCGATCCCGCCAGCGACGTGCATCCACCGCTGCCGGGCAAGCGGCTGCCCAAGGCCATCAGCGTGACTGAGGTCACCCGCATTCTCGAGGCCATTCCGCTGGACACCCCGGCGGGCCTGCGGGACCGTGCGCTGCTGGAGTTCCTGTACTCCACGGGCGCCCGCATCAGCGAGGCCGTTGGCCTGGATATCGATGACCTGTCCCTCGAACGGATCCCTGCCAACGGCCCCGACGTCGTGCGCCTGTTCGGCAAGGGGTCCAAGGAACGCCTGGTGCCGCTGGGCTCCTACGCGGCCCGCGCGCTCGACGACTATCTGGTCCGCGGCCGGCCCGGGGCAGCAGCCAAGGGCAAAGGCACCCCGGCGCTGTTCCTGAACGCCCGCGGCGGCCGGCTGAGCCGGCAGAGTGCCTGGACCATCCTCAAGACGGCGGCCGAGCGCGCCAAGATCGACCGGGACGTTTCCCCGCACACCCTGCGGCATTCCTTCGCCACCCACCTGCTCGAAGGCGGCGCCGATGTCCGCGTGGTCCAGGAACTGCTGGGCCACGCCTCAGTGACCACCACACAGGTCTACACCCTGGTCACCGCCGATACGCTGCGCGAGGTCTACGCAGCCGCGCATCCGCGGGCGCTGTGACACCGGCAGCCGCACCACGGGCCACACCCGTTGTCCTCTGTTTCCTGTTCCGGGAGACCGCGGAGGGCGGGCAGGAAGTGCTGCTCGGGCTGAAGAAGACGGGGTTCGGCGTGGGCCGGATCGTCACGCTCGGCGGCCATGTGGAGCCGGGGGAGACCGCACCACAGGCAGCTGTACGGGAAGTCTTCGAGGAATCCGGGGTGACGCTCGCTGAGGAAGACCTGGAACCGGCCGGCAGTATCGAGTTCATGTTCCCCTCGCGCCCGGACGGGGACATGTCCACCGTTGTCTACCGGAGCTGGACCTGGGACGGCGAGCCCGGACCGTCGTCGGAAATCGAACCCGCCTGGTACCCCGTGGATGCCGTCCCGTACGCGCAAATGTGGGAAGACTCCGCCTATTGGATGCCGAAGGTCCTTTCCGGGGACTTTTTCGCCGCCGCCGTGACGCTTGCGGCGGATAACGAGTGCGTGGGCAGCGTCGTATTCTCCTGACTCCTGTCCTCCGGCACTTCGGCCGGGCGGCGGACGCTGCGGTTATCGGGGCCGGCTGCCCATCGGACCTTGCCTGGCAGGGAAGAGTGGCCGGCAGGTGGTGCAGACGCCGTATTCATCCCCATCAGCCGGCGGCGACAAGGCCTTGCGCTCGAGTTCGAGGCGCATCCCTAACGCCCAGCCCAGTAGTGCGGCGGCGAGCAGCGCAAAAATGGGCTGAATCACCCCTGAAAGCAGGGCCGGGGCGGCGCCTGCGAACAAATAGCCGGCCAGCGAGCCCTCGCCGGTGGAGGTGGCAATCACGAGCCCGGTGAGGCCGAGCAGGACCCAGCGGGTGTCGCACAGGCTGGCTTCCGCTCCGATAGGCGCAGCGAAGTAGCTTCCCACCACCAGACCGGCCAACAGTAATCCTGGCGCGGCAATCACGAGGTTCCACCAGGCCGCGCCCGCGCCTGTGATCATGCCGTTCAGAGAAACTAGAACCGCTGCAGCAGCAATGGCTGAGATCCCTGCCGCGGCCAGGCGCGTCCACCGCCAGCTGCGAAGCTGGCGGCGGCCGGAGTCCAGGGCAGCCAGGAAGGCACGGATTCTCCCCGCGTCAGCGTCCGCTGCTGTTTCCGGTCCGATCCGGATGTCCGTCTTCACATCAGTTCCTCATCATCGTTCCGGGTGGTGTCCGGGTTGCATCCGGGCGCGGGCTAAGCCCCCGGTGCGGCAGCTACCTTAGCCCGTACCTCGTCCATGTCCAGCTCCTTGACGCTGCTGATGAGCTGCGCGAGTCCGGCCGCATTCATGGCCCCGGCCTGGGAAAAGACCAGGATTCCGTCGCGGAAGGCCATCAGCGTGGGTATGGAGGTAATGCCGGCGGCAGCGGCGAGGCCTGATTCGGCTTCGGTGTCCACCTTGGCGAAGACAACTTCCGGGTGAGTCTCGGAAGCCTTGGCGAAGGTGGGAGCAAACATACGGCACGGCCCGCACCAGGCCGCCCAGAAATCCATCAGGACGATGCCGTTGCCGGTGATGGTGTCATCGAATGTCTCTTCGGAAACGTCGATTGTAGCCATGAAGCCAAGATATACCCCCTGGGGTATCGACTGCAAGCTCCAGCGGCGACCGGACGATTTGCGAAAATACCCTAGGGGGTATCAGGATGAAGGGGTGGGGGTGCCAACACCGGTCTCCAGGACACCGAGAATGGATACGCGATATGAACAGCATTTCTGTAGACGACTTAGCAGCCCTTGGAGCCGACGTTTCCATCATCGATGTAAGGGAAGAGGGGGAGTATTCGGAGGCCTGCGTCCCTGGCACCCTGAACATTCCGTTGTCGCGTTTCCCGCAGTCCCTCGGCGACGTTCCGTTTGGGCGGAGGGTCTATGTGATGTGCGCTTCCGGTGGTCGCAGCGCCCGGGCCACGGAGTACCTAGAGGAACATGGCTTTGACGCGGTGAACGTGATGGGCGGCATTACCGAGTGGTACCGCAATGGCCACCCGGTCCGGTACGGGGCTGAGGGCAGCTGATCCTGTCCGAAGGCACCCGACGTAATGGCACGGACTGATTTTCAGCGCTAGCCGGCGGAGGCCAAACGGTCCGCTGTCCGGCTGCCGTCAGCCACCGGCTGGTTGGCGTAGAGCTCTTCGGAGCTCCTCCAATACTGCACCACGACTGGACCGCCGGACCCGATGGTCAGCCGGTCTGATACAACAGGATGCCTCGCGCCGGTTCTTCTCCGCCCCGGTGCCGCCGGCCGGTTCCAGCAACGGGTAACCCGGCTTCCCAGGAAGATTCTGAAACCAGGCAGATTCTGAAACCGGGCAGATTCTGAAGACGGCGGCCTCGGAATACAGCAACGCCCGCCGCAGGAACTCCTGCGGCGGGCGGTTGGCCAGTTGAAGCGGGGGG
>NZ_DALZXY010000135.1:0-5953 GCF_031988865.1 Arthrobacter sp. | reverse complement strand
AGCGCGCTTCCCTGACACGGAAGAGGTCACTGGTTCGATCCCAGTATCGCGCACGAAGTTCTGTACTTTGTGCACAAACTTAGTGTGGAACATTCATTTGCGGACGTAGCTCAGCTGGCTAGAGCACCACCTTGCCAAGGTGGATGTCGCGGGTTCGAATCCCGTCGTCCGCTCTCCTGTGTTGAATGTCCGGAATTCGTTCCGGCTGATCAGCATCAGGCGCGATTGGCGCAGCGGTAGCGCGCTTCCCTGACACGGAAGAGGTCACTGGTTCGATCCCAGTATCGCGCACGGAAGTCCGGCACAGTGTGCCGGCCTTTTGTCTGCGGACGTAGCTCAGCTGGCTAGAGCACCACCTTGCCAAGGTGGATGTCGCGGGTTCGAATCCCGTCGTCCGCTCGAAATAACACAAATGGAGCAGGCCTAATGGTCTGCTCCATTTGTTTTTAACTGCCAAAGCCGGAATACCGCACTTCTTGGCCTGCTTACTCAGGGGGCTTACCATTGACCTTGAACGGGAAGCGCTTGGCTTCCCCAGCGAAAGGAGGTGGTCCGTGTCTGTATTTGACGGGCTCAAGGGCAAGGCCGGAGAGCTGAAGGACAAGGCGACCGATCTTGTGGGCCAGAACGCCGACAAGATCAAGGGCGGCATCGACCAGGCCGGCAACTTCGTCGACCAGAAGACCGGCGGCAAGTACGCCGACAAGGTCGATGGATTCCAGCGCAAGGCCTCCGAAGCGGTAGATAAAGCAGACCGCGAACGGGGACCGGGCGAACCGCCCGCAGCCGGCCCGACACCTCCGGCCAGCTAACCCAGAGCACGGCAAAAAGCCCCGGTCCCGCGAATCAGCGGTGCCGGGGCTTTTTCCTGCCTGGAGTTTTCCTGCCGGCAAGATGTTTCCTGCGTAGGGCTAGGAAGCTTCGCCTGTCTGGCCTTCGCGGGCCAGCGCGGTGAGCCGGGATACGGCGCGGAAGTACTTCTTCATGTACCCGCCGGCCATCATTTCCTTGGTGAACAGCTGATCGAACGGAACGCCGCTGGCAAGGATCGGCACATCCTTGTCATAGAGCCGGTCGGCCAGGACCACAAAGCGCAGGGCCACGGACTGTTCGGAGATGGTGTGCACATTGTGCCAGGCGACGGCGTCAATGCCGTCGATGAGCTGGCGGTAGCGGCTGGGGTGCACGTCGGCCAGGTGGTTCACCAGATCGGCGAACTCATCTTCGGCGACCGTCTTGCCGTCGAATCCAGCCGCGATCCCTGCGGCTATTCCGGCGTCGTCCAGCGGAGGCGGGGACTCGGGCAGGCCGCGGTGGCGGTAATCTTCGCCGTCGATCCGCACTACGTCGAACTGGTCAGCGAGGACCTGGATCTCCCGCTGGAAGTCGACAGCAGCGAAGCGGCCCTCCCCCAGTGAACCCGGCAGGGTGTTGGACGTGGCAGCAAGCTTGACGCCGGCGTCGGACAGTTCCCGCATCAGGCGGGACATCAGGACCGTGTCTCCCGGGTCGTCCAGTTCGAACTCATCGATGCAGACAAGTTTGTAAGCGGAGAGGGCGTCCACCGTCTTGCGGAAGGAAAGGGCTCCCACCAGGTTGGTGTACTCAACGAAGGTACCGAAGGCCTTGGGACCTTCCACTGCATGCCAGAGCGATGCAAGGAGGTGTGTCTTGCCGACGCCGAAGCCCCCGTCGAGGTAGAAGCCGGCCTTGGTTTCGGGCTTCTTCGCGCCGAACAGTTTGCGGAATCCGCTCGGAGCGGGGGTGTTCACGCTCTCAGCGAAGGCACGCATCGCGGTAACGGCCTGGGCCTGGGAGGGCTGCGACGGATCCGGAATATAGCTGTCAAAGGAGACGCTGCCGAAGCGCGGTGAGGGGAAGAAACCCTGCAGGAGTTCGTCCGTGGAAACCTGGGGAGTCCGCTTCGAGAGCTGCTCCACTTGTCCTGCTGCGCCCAATCCATCCATCCGATTCTGCTAGGGGTACGGCATTTACCGCCGTAGCAACGATACGCCACTGCAGCCAGTGCCCCGACTTCGAAGGAAGCTTTGGCACGCCCTCATCGTTAGGGTAGTTAGTAAACCGGCCGTAAAACGTTAAGGACCAAATATGCCGCTGCCCGCAGATCCGAATCCGAAGTTCTCCGACTATGCCAATCCGGAGCGCCTGGTCTCCACCGATTGGCTGGCCGGGCACCTCGGTTCCCCGGACTTGGTTGTCCTCGAATCCAACGAGGACATCCTGCTCTACGACACCGGCCACATCCCCGGCGCCCGGAAGATCGACTGGCACACGGACCTGAACGACGCCGACACTCGTGATTTTGTGGACGGAGCCGCCTTCGCGAAGCTCATGGCAGCGAAGGGCATCAGCCGGGATTCGACCGTGGTGCTCTATGGGGACAAGAGCAACTGGTGGGCGGCGTACGCTCTGTGGGTCTTTACCCTCTTTGGCCATGAAGATGTCCGCCTGCTGGACGGCGGCCGGGACAAGTGGATTGCCGAAGGGCGGGAGACCACCACCGATAAGCCGGACGTGACAGCAGCGGATTATCCCGTCGTCGAGCGTAATGATGCACCCATCCGCGCCTATCTGCCGGACGTCTTGGCGCACCTGGGCACCGGACCGCTGATCGATGTCCGTTCCCCCGCCGAATACACCGGCGAGCGGACGCACATGCCCGATTACATGGATGAAGGTGCCATGAAGGGCGGCCACATCCCGACTGCGGTGTCCGTTCCATGGGCCAAGGCTGCGGCCGAGGACGGCACCTTCCGCACCCGCAGCGAGCTCGACGCACTCTATGGCGGGGAGGCAGGGTTGAAGGCGGGCGACGACGTCGTTGCCTACTGTCGGATTGGCGAACGTTCCAGCCATACTTGGTTTGTACTCAAGCACCTGCTTGGCTTCGAAACGGTGCGGAATTATGACGGATCCTGGACCGAGTGGGGCAACGCCGTGCGCGTGCCCATCGTTCGGGGTACGGAACCCGGACAGGCCCCGGCTGCCCAGCGCTGATCTTCCCCTTCCGGCCAACGTCCGGCCACCTGCCGGCCACCTGCCGGCCAAAACTGAAAGTGCATTTTCATGAGCACCACCTCATCCACCCCGTCCACCATTCCTGTACAGCTGCAGGAAATTGTCGAAGACTTCCAGGCGCTCAGCGAGCCCGAGCGGCTGGAACTGCTGCTCGAGTTCTCCCGTTCGCTGCCGGCCCTTCCGGAGCATCTTGCGGACCGGCCGGAGCTGCTTGAGCAGGTTGTCGAATGCCAGACACCGCTGTTCCTGACCGTTGAGGTCGGGGACGCCCCGGGCCAGCCGGTGGAACTGTTCTTCTCCGCGCCGCCTGAGGCTCCGACCACCCGTGGTTTTGCGGGTGTGCTGCATGAAGGACTGAACGGTCTGCCGGCCGCGGAGATCCTGGCCGTGCCCGCTGACGTTCCCGACCGACTGGGCCTAACCCGGGCCATCACCCCACTGCGGATGCGCGGGATGTCAGCCATGCTCGGGCGGATCAAACGGAAGGTCGCCGAGCAGGCCGGCGCGGAAGCGCAGGGATAACCATGGCCGGCGGCGGAAAGCACGGCGGACGCAGCGCCACGCCGGCGACGCGGGTTCTGGATGCGGCCGGTGTCCCCTACCGGACCATGAGCTACGAGCACGATGCTTCCACGCCGTCCTACGGGCTGGAAGCTGCGGAGAAGCTCGGCGTTCCGGCTGAGGCCGTTTTCAAGACGCTGATGGTTTCCGTGGACGGCCGGCTGGCGGTCGCCATGGTTCCAGTGGCCGGCACCTTGGACCTGAAGAAGGTCGCTTCATTGCTCGGAACGAGGAAAGCATTTATCGCCGACCGTGCAGAGGCGGAGAAACGGACCGGCTACGTGGTGGGAGGCATCTCACCGCTGGGGCAGCGGCTTCCGTCGCCGGCCGTGATCGACTCCAGCGCTGAGCTGCTGGAGTCGATCTACGTTTCCGGCGGGCGGCGGGGGTTCGAGATAGTCCTCTCCCCGTTCGATCTGATCCGGCTGACCGAAGCGAAGACAGGTCCGATAGCCGTCTACAAGGCGTAGGCCGGGCAGTTTAGAAAACCCCTAGCTGCGCACTTTCTGCACGAACTGCAGGGTCCGTTCCTGCAGGCCACGGATGCGTTCAGCCTTGACCAGCTCCGGATCGGGATGGATCACTGTCGGTTTCACCTCGGCACGAACGTTGTCTGAGCAGGAGAACGTGCTGTGGATCAGGGTGCCGACTGAGTTGCCGTTCTTCCCGGACGCCCCAGCTTTGGGGGCGACGAACATATACACGTCGTCCTCGCTGACCAGGTCTTCGCAGAGAGCACAGAGGGCCCGTTTGCTCGCGGCAACCAGTTCCGGGGCGCGGAGCAGGATGGTGATGATCTTGTTCTCGACCGGGAGCACGAGGTAGGAACGCTGCGGCATCTTGTGGTCTTGCCAGCCGAACTGGTCAAGGTTCTCCCAGTCGATTTCGTCGAAGTCCGCGGGGAAATTGACTGCTGCGGTCTGGGAGCGGCTGGCATTGATGAAGGATTTACGGATGGCAGCTTGAGTAATGGGTTGCATGATGAAGGCTTTCGTTTCGATTTCGTTGCCCGGGCAGCGGATCCCGCAAAAGGGTTCCCTGACATAGGGCGCTGGCGGAGGTATCCTGCGTGGCCGGCCGTGGCACCACGATCTGGTGGGACACGGGCAGGCGGTATCAATCGCTAGGACAGGGGCGCACTGCAGGGCGTGCAGCCCACCAGCCCTTCCGCTGCGCGGCGGCAACTGGGTGTGGAAACCGAAACAATCACGCCGGTTATGGTATCAGCAAGGTGGTACTGGGTCTGCGGGGGTGTCTGGAACTGCGGAGGGTTAGCGAGAGGCAGCCGTGGCGGCTCAGCCTATCGGCAGTCTTGTGCCAGGCCAGCCGGGCAACGGTGGCGTCCGTCAGGAGACCTCCCCGCTTTGGATCCAGGCGACAGGTGCAGGCCGGTGGGCGGGGTTTCCTGAACGGGCGCCCCGGGTCATGAAACAGGCGCCCGAGCCGCGAAACCGGCGCCCTTGGCTATGGAACCGGTGGGGCTTCGTGGAGCCGGCAGCCCTGGTCGTAGAGTCGGCGACCCTCTTCGCGAAGCCGGTGCAGCTGGTTGCCGGGCGGTGCCTCCTGGCTATGGAAGGCGCGAGCCGGGCAGCGGCGGGGCGGTTGAGTTGTAGGTGTGGCCTGTCGGTGTGACAGTTCGGACGGTATGGCGTTTACCCAGGGCCGGGCTGGCATCGGCTCTCCAGCCGGGTGCTTCCTTGGCATGGTTGCAGGCTTCGCAGAGTCCTTGCCCGTTCGTGTAACTGGTGGGTCCGCCGGCGGCGTGTGGCTGGATGTGGTCGATGTGCCGGATCGGTGCGTCGCACCAAGGGGTCCGGCAGGTCTGGTCACGGGCGCGGATGAGCCGGGCAAGTCCCGGCGGGAAGTGCCGGGCTTTGGAATCCATGGCCACCAGCTCACCGGTAGTGGGTTCAAGGTAGAGCCGGCGCAAGGTCACGAGAGGCAGATCAAGCATAGGAACCCCTACCTTGTTGGAGGCCCGTTCAGAGGCCGGAGTCGGGGCCCTGTTGGGGACCTCCTCCGGGCTAGCAGCATCGCGCGCCCCGGGTTGCTGCGGTCCGGACTGTTGGCCATCGTTGAGATCTTGCCTGAAGCCACTGGAGGTACTGGAATTGCTGGAGCCGCTGGAGGCCCTGGAGCCGCTGGAACTTTTGGAGGCGCTGGAGCCGCTGGAGGCACTGGAGGCACTGGAATTGCTGGAGCCGCTGGTGGCTCGGGGCCCGGGGGCCCCCGGTTCTGGTCCATTGGCAGGGAAGCGTCCGTCGCCGCGTGTGCCAGGCGGTGTTGTGCACGGTTCCAGTCCTTGAAGCGCGGCTGCGATGAGGTCTCTGGCCCATTGCCCGGGGACGATGCC
>NZ_DALZXY010000134.1:0-6227 GCF_031988865.1 Arthrobacter sp. | reverse complement strand
TCGTCCGGCTCGTGATGGTGAGCGTAAGCCGTTCAACAATGATCGGGGTGATCGTAAGCCGTATGCCGGTGGTGCTGGCCGTGACGAGCGTAAGCCGTTCCGCAAGGATTCCGATCGCCGCCCGTCATCGGACCGCCCGCAGCGCGGCGGTGACCGCCCGTTCCGCAGCAACGACCGGCCCAACGACCGGCCCCAGGGCAAGGGCCAGGGACACGGCCGCGACGAGGCACCCGTTACCGAGCGTAAGCACAACGCCCGTGACCTGCGGAGCGCCAACCGTTCAGACCGTGAGCGGTCGCCGGAAATCGATGACGACGTCACAGGACAGGAGCTGGACAAGGTTACCCGCGCCCAGCTGCGCAACCTCGAAGAGGTCAACGGCGAGTGGGTTTCCAAGCACCTCGTGATGGCCGGACGGCTGATTGACGCCGAGCCGGAGCTGGCTTTCCAGCACGCCCTGGCAGCCAGCCGCCGCGGCGGACGCCTCGCAGCGGTTCGCGAAGCAGTTGCCCTGACGGCCTACGCCGCGGGGGAGTTCGGCGACGCGCTGCGGGAATTCCGCACCCACCGCCGAATCAGCGGCTCCAACGAATACCTGGCCATGATGGCCGACTGCGAACGCGGTCTGGGCCGCCCGGACCGGGCCTTGGACCTGGTGCGCTCCGAAGAAGCAGCTGACATGGACACCGCCGGCAAGGTCGACATGGCCATTGTGGCCTCGGGTGCCCGGATGGACATGGAACAGTTCGACGCCGCCGTAGCCGCGCTGGAGATCCCGCAGCTGGATAAGAACCGCGCGTTCTCCTACAGCCCCCGCCTGTTCAACGCCTACGCCGATGCCCTGGAACTTGCGGGCCGCGGCAACGAAGCGGAGACCTGGCGCCGGCAGGCACTCCTGGCCGAAAGCGTCCTGGGCATTGGTGAATTCGCTGAGCCCGAGATCATGGACCTGGGCGAAGACGACGAGGTCCCCGCGAAGCCGCGCTTCCGCCGGGACAACGCCGACAACGCCGACGGCGGCAAGGCTACCGTGGCTGAGGACCGCTCGGGTAACTATGCACAGGTACCCGAGGCGGCCGTTCCGGATTCCGAGGAGGACGAGTCCGACGACGCGCTGCCCAGCGACGAGCGTGAAGCACTGCTTGGCACCGATGAAGCCGAGCCCGACACCGAAGACGGCGAAGCAGCTGCAGAGGACGCCGCGGGGCGCAATGACTAAGGCGCTGGTGGAGAATTTCGACGCGGTCCTCTCTGACCTCGACGGGGTTATCTACGCTGGCCCCCACGCCATCCCCGGTGCGCCGGAGGCTCTCCAGGGCCTGGAGGCGGCAGGCATCAAACTGGCCTACGTCACCAACAACGCCTCACGTTCCTCGGCGACGGTTGCCGGGCACCTGAATGAACTGGGGGCACCGGCAACCGCGGAGAACGTCTTCGGCTCGGCCCAGGCCGGGGCGGAGCTGCTGGCCGGACTTGTCCCGGCCGGCAGCAGGGTCCTGGTCACCGGCAGTGCAACGCTGATCGATCAGGTACGGGCCCAGGGCCTGGAGCCGGTGAGCTCCGCGGATGACCAGCCGGTGGCAGTGATTCAGGGTTTCGACCCGGAACTTGGCTGGAAGGACCTGGCTGAAGCTGCCTTCGCAGTTGCCGCCGGCGCTGTCTGGGTAGCTACGAACACGGACCTGTCCATCCCGCAGGCACGCGGTATCGCTCCCGGCAACGGCACGTTGGTCGCGGCAGTCGCCGCTGCCACGGGCAAGACACCGGTGGTCGCCGGGAAGCCGGAAGCGCCGCTGTTTACGACGGCGGCACAGCACCTCGGCGCCTCACGCCCCCTCGTCGTCGGCGACCGCCTGGATACCGACATCCTCGGAGGCACCAACGCAGGCTTCGCGACGGCGCTGGTGCTGACCGGGGTGGATACCCCGGCAACGGCACTGGCGGCCCGCACCGCGGAACGGCCGGTCCACCTGATTCCGAACCTGGGGGCCCTGTATGAGCCCTACCCGGAAATCACCCGCACCGGAGAGAGCTTCCGCTGTGGCGAGGCCCAGGCCCGGGTGGTCGGAGGTGCGGTGGAAATCAGCGCTCCCGAAGAGACTCTCGATGGATGGCGTGCCGCCTGTGCTGCCTGGTGGGACGCCCACCCGGACGCTCCGGTGGCGACCACCCCGGAAGTCCGATGGACTGTCGGTAGCGGCAGCTAGGCTTTGGCCGTGGACGAAAGCAACGAGAATCCTGACGCAGAGGCACCCGCCGGCACCGAAACAAGCCGGAAGGGAGCACCTGTGCGCGTGCCGGGTCCCGGAACCGTTACCGGGGACACCGGGGTGGACGCCGTGCTGTCCGGCCTGGATCGCGTGCCGGAACTCCCGGTGTCCGAACATGCCGCGCTTTACACGGACCTCCACGACGGACTGCTTGCGGCCCTGAACCAGGAACCGGGAGCTGAATAACCGTGGCCAGACTCGACCAGGAACTCGTTAGCCGCGGCCTCGCGCGCTCCCGGACCCACGCCGCAAAGCTCATCGCCGCCGGCCGCGTGATCCGCGGCGGTGCCGTTCTGACCAAACCCTCGGCCCCCATCCGGCCGGAGGAGCCCCTGAGCATTACAGACGACGGCGGACCGGACTACGTCAGCCGGGCTGGCCACAAGCTGGCCGGCGCCCTGGCGGCGTTTCCCGCCGTGGACCCCGCCGGACTGCGCTGCCTCGACGCCGGCGCCTCCACGGGGGGATTCACGGACGTGCTGCTGCGTTCCGGGGCCCGGGAGGTTGCTGCCGTGGACGTCGGCCACGGGCAGCTGGTGGATTCGCTCCGGGCCGATCCGCGCGTACGCGTGTTCGAAGGCATGAATGTCCGCTACTTCACTCCGGAGGAGATCGGCGGTCCCGTGGACCTCACGGTCGCCGACCTCAGCTTCATCTCACTGACCATGGTCGTCCACCCCTTGGCTGCGGCCACCAGTCCCGGCGGAAGCCTCCTGCTGATGGTCAAGCCGCAGTTCGAGGTAGGCCGTGAGCTGCTCAACCGCACCGGCGTCGTCACCGACCCGGCACGGCACCGCCTGGCGGTGGACCGGGTGGCGGACGCCGCCGTCGCAGCCGGACTGGAAATTGCCGGAATCGCCCGCAGTCCTTTGCCCGGCCAGAACGGGAATGTGGAATTCTTTATGTGGATGACCGTCCCCGCAGCTGCCGTGCGTGCCGCCGGCGACCGCTCGGAGGCAGCATCGGTACTGATCAACGCAGTGTTCGATGGAAGCCCGGCGTTTGCGGCGGAGCCGGAAGGCATAGAAGACTGACGGGACGGCAACACACTTGCTCCGTATCGGAGCAGAACAGGACGAGAAGATTATGAGCAGACGGATACTGGTGCTCGCGCACACCGGCCGGAAGGCTGCCATGGTTGCGGCCCAGGAAGTCTGCACCCAGCTTTCTGCGGCTGGTCTTACACCGGTGATGCGCTGCCAGGACCTGGAGGCTATCCAGGCCGAATACGGACAGCTCACGGTTCCCACTGAAATCCTCGGCAAGGACGTCCAGCTCGGCGAGGTCGACCTCGGTATGGTCCTGGGTGGAGACGGCACGATCCTCCGGGCCGCAGAGCTGGTGCGCGGCTCCGAAGTTCCGCTGCTGGGGGTCAACCTTGGCCACGTCGGTTTTCTGGCCGAAAGCGAACGTGAAGACCTGGAAAAGACCGTGCGCTGGGTCGTGGACCGGGCCTACACCGTCGAAGAACGCATGACGATCGACGTCAAGGTCTGGCTGGACCGCACCCTCCTGGCGCACACCTGGGCCCTGAACGAAGCAGCCGTGGAGAAAGCCGACCGCCAGCGCATGCTCGAAGTCGTGATGGAGGTCGACGCACGCCCGATCTCCTCCTTTGGATGCGACGGCGTGGTCATGGCAACGCCCACGGGTTCCACCGCCTACGCGTTCTCCGCAGGGGGTCCCGTCGTCTGGCCGGAGGTCGAAGCCCTGCTCATCACACCGATCAGCGCCCACGCCGTTTTCTCCCGGCCCCTGGTTGTGGCACCTGAATCCATCCTGGCGGTCGAGATCCTTGCCCGGAACCAGGCGCACGGCGTGCTCTGGTGCGACGGACGCCGCAGCTCCGACCTGCCACCGGGAGCACGGGTGGAGGTTACCCGCTCCACCGTTCCGGTCCGCCTGGCCCGTACGCATGAAACACCCTTTTCGGAACGGCTGGTCCGCAAGTTCCAGCTGCCCACCCAAGGCTGGCGCGGGCCCGTGAACCACCCTGCGGATCCAGTCGAAAGCGGAGGAGGTCTCCCGTGATCGAGGAAATACGCATTCGGGACCTCGGTGTCATCACCGATGCAACCCTGACCCTGGGCTCCGGCTTTACCGTCGTCACCGGCGAGACCGGTGCGGGCAAAACCATGGTGATCACCGCCCTGGGGCTCCTGCTGGGAGCAAGGTCTGATGCCGGTGCCGTCCGTACCGGCGCCAAATCGGCGCTGGCCGAGGCCGTCGTCCGGCTGCCGCATGAGAGCCCCGCCGTGCTGCGTTCCGTGGAAGCGGGGGCCGAACTGGAGGAGTGCGACGGCGGCGTCGAACTTCTGGTGGCCCGCACCGTGAACGCCGACGGGCGCAGCCGCGCCCATCTGGGCGGCCGCTCGGCGCCCGTGGGCGTACTGGCCGAAGTGGGCAGCCATCTGGTGGCCGTGCACGGACAGACCGACCAGCTGCGGCTCAAGAGCGCCACCGCCCAGCGGGAGGCGCTGGACAAGTACGCGGGGGAGGCCCTGGGATCTGCGCTGGAGGACTACCGCGCCGGCTACGCCCGCTGGCGGGCCGCCGCCACGGAACTGGCTGAACTGCGGGAGACCGCCCGGGAACGGCTGCGTGAGGCCGAGTACCTGGCCGCGTCGCTGGAGGAGATCGACGCCGTCGCACCAGAGCCCGCCGAAGATGAAAACTTGAAGACCGAGGCCATGCGGATGGGCAACATCGAGGAACTCCGCACCGCCTCCGTCAAGGCCCACCAGGCGCTGGTGGCCGGGGACTTCGCCGACGGCTCCGACGCGACGTCGCTGGTGGACGCCGCGAAGCGCCAGCTGGAGCAGGCCGGGGAACACGACCCCGCCCTGGCCCAGGCCGGAGCCCGGCTCGCCGAGGTTGGCTACATCCTGGCGGACATTGCCGCGGAACTCTCCAGCTACAGTGCATCGCTTGACGGTGAGGGGCCCGGACGGCTGGCAGAAGTCGAATCGCGGCGCGCGGAGCTGGCAACCCTGGTCCGCAAGTACGCACCGTCCATCGACGAGGTCCTGGAGTGGGCCGAGACCGGCCGTGCGCGCCTGGCGGACCTGGGGGACGACGGCAACCGCATCGAGTCCCTGGAAGCCGAACTGACGGACCTTGAGGCCCGGCTGCAGGATGAGGCGGCAGGGTTGACCAAGCTGCGCACCGACGCAGCTGCTGAGCTCTCCGGCCGGGTCAGCGAGGAACTCGCGGCGCTGGCGATGCCCGATGCCCGTCTGATCATCAACGTCGAAGGGGCGGGTGAACTCGGTCCGCATGGTGCGGACACGATCGAATTCCTCCTCGCCCCGCACCCAGGAGCGCCGCCCCGCCCGTTGGGCAAGGGAGCGTCCGGTGGTGAACTTTCACGCGTTATGCTCGCGATCGAAGTGGTGCTCGCCGAAGTCGACCCCGTGCCCACCTTCGTTTTTGATGAAGTGGACGCCGGGGTTGGCGGCAAGGCGGCGATTGAAATCGGCCGGCGGCTGGCCATGCTGGCCCGGCATGTGCAGGTCATCGTCGTCACGCACCTCCCGCAGGTGGCTGCATTCGCCAGCCACCATATCCGCGTGATTAAAACCTCAACCTCGGCAGGTGACGGCTCCGGCGTAACGGCCAGTGATGTCATTGTGCTGGACCGCGAGGCCCGGATCAGGGAACTGGCCCGGATGCTCGCAGGCCACGAGGACTCGGAGTCGGCCCGTGCCCACGCCGAGGAACTGCTGGCGACGGCTGCCGTCCCCGGTGGGGCAACTACCCAGACCAACAAAAGGTGATAGGCTCGAATTCCGTGGTGCAGCGATCAAATTCCAGGTTTCCCAAGTCGTCTTCTACGACCAAACACATCTTCGTCACCGGCGGCGTGGCGTCCTCCCTTGGTAAGGGACTGACGGCTTCCAGCCTCGGCCACCTGCTTCGGGCACGCGGCCTCTCGGTGACCATGCAAAAGCTCGATCC
>NZ_DALZXY010000133.1:0-6335 GCF_031988865.1 Arthrobacter sp. | reverse complement strand
GACCCCGCTTCGGCGGCACCCTCGTGGGAGGCGCTGTCGAGCGAAGCGGCAAAGGCTGCGTCGGGGGCTTCCTCGACTGCTTCGGAGGTATGCAGCACGTTAACCGATGCTTCGGTGACGCCGAGCAGGAACCGCTGGCCGCCGGTCTCGAGGACGACGACGGATGCCTTCGGGCTGATCACCTGGCGGCTGAGGACCCGAATGGGAGCTTCGGGGCCGGTGGAGGCGCGGCCTCGGATGAGGCGGCGCTGGAGCCACCACAGGAGCCCCAGAACCACACCGAGCGATACCAGGACCCGCAGCGCCATGACTGCGGAGTCGTCCATTTAACCCAGGCCCTCAGCTACGTCCAGAATCTTCGTGATGCGCACGGCATAGTCCTGGTCGACGACGACGATCTCACCGTTGGCGATCAGGCGTCCGTTGAGCAGGATGTCAGCGGGAGCTCCGGCGGAACGGTCCAGCTCCACCACGCGGCCCGGCTCCAGGTTCAGGACATCGCGCACGGCCATGCGGGTGCGTCCGATTTCCACGGTCAGGGCCATTTCGACGTTGTTGATGCGCCCAAGCTTGCCGACGACGGACTGCTCGGCTCCGGCAGCGCCGGCACCGGAGCGCAGGCGGAGGGCGAACCATCCGGCGGGCCCTTCGGGGCCGCGCAGTTCAAACACAGTGGTGTCCACATGCCCGAACAGGGCTGAGGCGTCTTCCGTGCGGGCCTCGCCCAGCACGCCGGCACCCAGGGTGGAGCTTGCAGCTTCCAGCGCGGGGCGCAGGACATCCGCGGCGGAGACCACCGGGGAATCGGTGCCGGCGACGTCTGCGACCGAAGCACCGGCAGAGTGCAGCACAACGGCGAGGTCCGCGGAGACGGATCCCACGAACGAGGCCGTGACTGCACCGCGCATCTGCTCCAACGGCAGGCCGAGCGCGGAGTGCAGCGCCGGCTGAAGTGGCGTCGGGGTGGGAAGCAGGCGGACGAGGGCAGCTGCTGCTTCGGCATGCTGGGCCAGGGTGGTGCTCATCAGTTGTTCTCCTCGGTACTTACGATGACTCCGGCCAGACGTGAGCCGCTGGCCCCCACTGCTGCCTGGGCCAGGGCCTGGCCGTCAACCGTGACGTTCAGCGGCCGGTGCTGCGGGTGTTCAAGATTCAGGACGTCGCCCACGGCAAGGTTCAGGACCATGCCCGGCTTGACGCGGATCGGTGCCAGCTGCAGTGAAACGTCCACTGGCAGGTTCGCCAGCTGTTCCGTGATCAGCTCGGCGGGGGTGGCGTTGGAGGTGTTCGGCCGGACCGGACCCAGCTGGGGCAGGATCGCCTCGGCGGGCAGGGCCACGGTGGCCGGGGCTGAGGCATCGCCAACCACCATTTCAAAGCGGGCCACGATCATCGGGACGTTCGATCCGGCTGCCTGCGCGAACTGCGAGTTGTACTGGATGGACGACGGCGAGAGCGGCGCGGCGAGCAGGCTGCCGAGGGCGTAGTGCAGGTCCTCAAGCGCCTCATCCATGATCCGGCTCAGGAGGGCCTGTTCGATATGGGTGAGCTTGCGCTCGGGGGTGGGTTCATTGCCCGTTCCACCGAGCATGTGCCGTACCCAGGACAGGGCCGCCGCCATCGGGAACTGGATGACTGCCTTCGCCGAAATGTTGGGCATGGAAAAAAGCACCATGCCCGTGTGTTCGGGCAGTACTGCCACGTACTCGTCGTAGGTCATTGTCTGGACCTGCTCGGAGGTGACCTGGGAAAGGACCCGGACCTTGGCGGTCAGCTGGGTACCCCACTGACGGCCGAAGGTCTCAAAAGCCATTTCCAGTACCCGGGCATGCTCGCGGGCAAGCGTCGTCGGACGGCGGAAGTCATAAACTTCCACCTGCCGGGAGGCTTTTGGGGGCATGCCTAAAGGCAAATCTTGCTGGACCGTCACAGGGGAAACTATCGGACGGGACGGCCGCGCGGTTAGTGGTTCGACGCGGGCAAAACTTCCTCCGACCGATTGCCACCGGTCGCCGGTGCCTCGGAGGGATCAGGGAAGACGATTTCGCCGTTGACGATTGCCGGCATCAGCTGCCGGACAGCTTCAGACTGCCCCGAGAGGACCACGATGTCCACGCGCCGGTTCTGCGCCCGCTCTGCGGCGGTGGTGCCGGCGTTCAGCGGCTTGGATTCCCCGTAGCCGACCGCCTTGATGCGGCTGAAGTCGATGCCTCCGGGTTCCATGAGGTAACGCAGGACGTTAACCGAGCGTGAGGACGAGAGTTCCCAGTCCAGGGCAGAATCGGTGAACTGGCGGACCTGCGCGGTGTGCCCTTCCACCGAAACGTCGTAGCTTGTCGGCTCCAGGATCGGGCCGATCACATTCAGCACGTCCCGGGCCTGCGAGGTCAGGTCGGCGAGGTCCGGCTCGAAGAACATTTCCGAGCTGACCAGACGGATGGTCAGCCCCCGCTCATCAATTTCGAAGCGGACGTCGTCCTGCAGCCCTTTGACTTCGAGGCCGCCCTGCAGCTGGTCCCGCAGCGTGGTCAGGTCCTGGACCTCCTGGGCGGCCTGCATCGCGAGGTCCGCGTCAGGATCCACGATTTCCTCGTCGTCGACCATCGAAGGCGGAACAACCACGCCCTTGGCGGTATCCACCGTGTTGCTTTCCTCGGTGCCGAAGCCGGTTGCGAGGGAAGCCTTGAGCTGCTCAAACTTGGCCTGGTCCACCGTGGACATGGCAAAGAGCACGATGAACATGCACATCAGCACGGTGACCATATCCATGTAGGAGGCCATCCAGCGTTCGTCCGGGTGCGAGTCCTCCTCTTCCCTGCGCCGCCGGCGGCGGTTGGGGGCACTCATGCTGCTTCGCTGGTCTCGCGTGCCGGGCTCTTGAGTTCATGGGCAGGCACCATGGCGCGCAGGCGCTCGCCCAGCAGCCGTGGCTGGCTGCCGGCCTGAAGGGCAAGGACACCTTCCATCAGCAGGGTCATCTGCTCGAGTTCCAGCTCGCTGAGGCGCTTGAGCCGGGAGCTGATGGGCAGCCAGATGAAGTTGGCAGAGAGCAGGCCCCACAGGGTGGCCACGAACGCCGTCGCGATCATCGGCCCAAGGGTGGCCGGCGTGGACAGGTTCTCCAACACATGCGTCAGGGAGACCACGGTGCCGATAATGCCGATTGTCGGCGCGTAGCCGCCAAGGCTGTTGAAAAACTTGACCGCCACCTTATCGCTGGCAGCCTTGGTGTTGATCTCGTCTTCGAGCAGGGTGCGCAGCTCTTCCCCGTCGGTGCCGTCGGCAATGTTCTGGAGGGCTACCTTCAGGAAGGGATCATCGACTTCCGCGGCATCGCTCTCCAGGGAGAGCAGCCCCTCGGCCCGCGCCTTCTCGGCGAGCGAAACCACGTTGTCGATGGTTTCCTGCGGGCGGGGCTTTTTGCCCATAAAGGCACGCGGAAGGGTCTTGAAGGAAAAAATGAAGTCCTTGAGTGTTCCTCCGGCCAGGCCCACCGCAATCGTCGCACCGAAGACCAGGATCATAGGCGGAGGAAGCAGGATGGACGTGACGTGCGCACCTTCGAGGGTGATCATTGCAAAGAGCGACCCGAAGGCGATGACTAAACCGATTATTGTTGCCGGATCCATTATTTGTTCCTCGGGCGAAGGGGCACGGTATTGGTACTGCTTTCATTCGAAGCCGCCGTCCCCCCGGCGCCGGCGTCTGGAACCAGCCCGAGCCCGGTTCCCGGCCGAAGCGGGACCTGTGGCAGGTCCCTCGCCATGGAAATCACGCGGGCACGGAACTGGGCTATCAGCGCTATTACTTCATCTATGGATTCCGTGACGATGTACTTAGCTCCGTCAACCATGACCAGCGTGGTGTCGGGATTGGCGTGGACGCGTTCAATCAGGTCAGGGTTGATCGCAAACTGAGCGTCGTTCAGTCGTGTAAGAACAATCATTGGCCCATCCCCGGTTTCAGCTTCCGGCTTGCGTAAGCCGTCACCCTTACTTTCGGCAGACGCCCGGTATCGGTAAGGAAAGCCGCCGTTCGCGCCCCGGGCCTTAACCGCAGGAGGCCACGCACAACCGTGCGTGGCCTCCTGCGGGATTACCGGTCTAGCGCTTGAGGTTGGTCAGTTCCTGCAGCACTTCATCCGAAGTGGTGATGATACGGGCGTTGGCCTGGAATCCGCGCTGGGCGACAATCAGGTTGGTGAACTCCTGGGAAAGGTCCACGTTGGACATTTCCAGGGAGCCCGCAATGGCCTTGCCCATACCCGGGTCGCCCGGGCCACCCAGCACGGGATTGCCGGAGTTCACGGTGGCGGTGTAACCGGAGTTCCCAGCCTTCTCCAGGCCAGCCGGGTTGGTGAAGGTTGCGACGGCGATGCGGGCCAGGTCCTGCTTGGCGCCGTTGGTGAAGGAACCGATGAGGGTGCCGTCCTTGGAGATGGAGAAGGACTCCAGGGTCCCGGCAGCGCGGCCGTTCTGCCCGGTGACGGATGCGGTGCTGACACCGGCGTAGCTGGTCAGCCCCAACAGATCCACGGCCACACCATTCACGGTCATGGTGGCCGGGTTGCCCGCGGCCTGTTTGCCGTCCGTGAAGGCCAGGGACTGCGTCGTGCCGCCCGGAGCGGAAACGTCCCAGCCCCCCGCTGTGCGGGTGAAGGTCAGGGGAACAACGGTGGCGACGCCGTTGGCGTCGTAGACATCCATGTCCCGGACTATGGTTTCGCCGACGGCTTTTTCGGAAGGCAGGTTGCCGCCCAGCGTTGCGGTCGTGGTCTCGATGGCCGGGGAGATCGCACCGTCGGGAAGGGTGATGTTGCCGACGGCACCGCCTGTGTTGACCACGCCGTTGACCCCTGTCCAGCCCTGGACGATCTTCCCGTCAGTGGTGACCAGGCGGCCGTTGGCGTCCATCTCGAAGGCTCCGGCACGGGTGTACGTGGTCTGGTTGCCCTGCTTGGTGACGAAGTAGCCGTCACCGGAGATCATAAGGTCCGTTGCGCGGCCGGTGGCCTGGGCCGAGCCCTGGGTGAAGTTGGTGGTGATGCCGGAGACCAGGACGCCGAGGCCTACCTGTGCGGGGTTCCCGCCGCCGTTATTGGCACCGGGAGCCGTGGCGCCCTGGGTCAGCTGGGAGAGAGTGTCCTGGAACTGGACGGCGTTCGCCTTGTAACCAACGGTGTTTACGTTGGCGATGTTGTTGCCGGTGACGTCAAGCATTGTCTGGTGCGAGCGGAGGCCGGAGATTCCGGAGTACAGGGAGCGGAGCATGGGATACGCCTTTCAGCTGAGAGATTGTGGAAGTTTTAGAAGAGAAAGCAAAAGAGCAGACAGTGGGCCCGGGTTAGGCCTTCGTTTCCTCGTCGCCTGATTCGGCACCGTCGCCGTCGCCGTCGCCGGAGTCCGGCGGCGCCGCACCCGGTGCCACCACACCGGAGATGGCATCGAGCTTGACGTCAACACCGTCCACGTTGACGGTTGGAACCCCGTAGCGGTAAGAAACGGAGGTAGCGGTCCCGCTTACCGATTCACCAGCCTCGTTGAGGTAGGTGACGGTCTGCCCGATCAGTCCGGCGGCCGCCATCCGCATCTGCAGGGAGAAGTTCTCCTCGCTCATGGCCGCCATATTGGTGAGCTGTTCCATGGTGGCCAGGTTGGTGGTCTGGCCAATCATTTCGTTGGTGTCCATGGGCGAACTCGGGTCCTGGTTGCGCAGCTGGGTGACCAGCAGGGTGAGGAACAATTCACTGTCCATGACCTGCTTTGGCACCCGGCCGGTCTGCTGGGGGCTAACCCCGTTGGTTCCTGTAACTGCTTCTACAGGCATGGGTGGTTCTCCTTCTCAGGCCAGGATGTCAAGGGTCGATACCGCACCGTGGGCCACGGCGCGAAAGTTCTGCGGCACGGGAACGGGGCCTGCCCCGGGTTCCTCGGTGGCACGCTCGCCCCCAGGAGGCGTCCCGGTCCGTTCCCCGCGGCTGTCAGCACCGTTACCCGGCTGGTCCTGCGCGGACAGGGACAGCGAGGTATTCAGCCCGGAACCGGACAGGTCCCGGCGCAGATCGGTGAGGATGGTCCGCAGCGCTTCCCGCCCGGCGTCGTTCGGGGCGAAGAGTTCCACCCGGATTCCGTCCGCACTGACGTGGGCGCGGACAGTGACAGGTCCCAGGTTTTCCGGGGTAATGCTCAGCGTCATCACGTGCTCGCCGGGGGCTGCAGCGCTCAGGCTGAACAGGGGCTGTGCAACCTGCGTCAGAAGAGGTGCTGCCTGCGCGGCGGGTGCCTGGACGGGTGCGGCAGCGACGGTATGCACCGGGACTGGCTGAATCTGCAGGG
>NZ_DALZXY010000132.1:0-6351 GCF_031988865.1 Arthrobacter sp. | reverse complement strand
CAGCCCGCTGCTGCGCCGGGAACCCCGCGCGGCCAGTTCCCTGATCTGCCCGATGGCAGGCCACGGTACGGTGTCCGCCTCCCCGACGCAGCCCAAGGGGCCGGGGAAGCGAAGGACGAGAGCGCCGGCACTTCCCCCGCGCCGGATCCGGCGGCCCCGGCCAACGATGCAGGACAGGACGGCGACGCGCCCCGCGGCCAGCAGGACGAAAGCCGCTAACGCATTGTAAGACCCAGCAGAACCCATAAAAGTGCCCGCTTGGAGAGATCCAGGCGGGCACTTTTATGCTTGGCGAGGGCGGCTACGAAGCGTAGATGCCTGCCATCCAGTTCTCGACGTCGTCCGGGTTGCGCGGCAGGGCGGCGCTGAGGTTTTCCGGGCCGTCGGCGGTGATCAGGATGTCATCCTCGATCCGTACGCCGATCCCGCGGTATTCCTCGGGGATCGTGAGGTCTTCCTCCTTGAAGTACAGCCCGGGCTCGATGGTGAAGACCATGCCCTCTTCGATCACGCCGTCCAGGTAAAGCTCGCGGCGGGCCTGCGCGCAGTCGTGGACGTCAAGGCCGAGGTGGTGGCTGGTGCCGTGCGGCATCCAGCGGCGGTGCTGCTGGCCTTCCTCGGACAGGGCTTCCTCCAGCGGCACCGGGAGCAGGCCCCAGTCCTGGAGACGTTCGGCAAGGACCCGTACCGCGGCAGCATGTACATCACGGAACTTGTTGCCTGGCTTGGCGGCAGCGAAGCCGGCGTCGGCGGCATCCAGGACTGCCTGGTACACCCGGCGCTGCACCTCGGAGAACGTCCCGTTGACGGGCAGGGTGCGGGTGACGTCTGCGGTGTAAAGGCTCTCTGCCTCAACGCCGGCATCCAGCAGCAGGAGGTCACCGGCCTGTACGGCGCCGTTGTTCCGGATCCAGTGCAGGACAGTTGCGTTGTTGCCGGCGGCAGCAATGGTGTCGTAGCCGAGCTCGTTACCCTCTTCGCGGGCCCGGGCAAAGAACGCGCCTTCAACCACGCGTTCGCCCCGCGGGTGCGTGATCGCGCGGGGGAGGGCTTTCACAACTTCGGTGAAGCCGTTGACGGTCGCAGCCACAGCTTCGCGCATCTGGGCAACTTCCCAGTCGTCCTTGATCAGCCGCAGTTCGGAGAGTGCTTCGGTGACCTCGTCGTCCAGGGCGTCCATGGCGGAGAGATCCACGTTCTCCGGATCCGGAGCTGTATTGTAGCGGACGGTGTCGACCAGGGCATCGATCATCTCATCGACCTTGCGCAGCAAGCGGACCTGGACGCCGCCGAACTGCGGGTCGCCAACGTTGGCAGTGATCGCGGTTTCTGCTTCGGAAAGGTCGCGGGTGGGCAGGCCAACCAGGGCACTCACTTCGGCCAGGCCGAGGCGCGAACCGATCCAGAACGCACCGTAGCGTGCGTTGGAGTAGAACTCCTCGCTGTCCGTTCCGGCCAGGGGACGGAAGTACAGGGTGGCAGTGTGGTTCCCGCCGTCGTCGCCCGTTCCTTCTTCCACCGGCTCCATGACCAGCACTGCGTCAGGCTCATGATCCAGGCCCAGTCCGGTGAGGTGGGCGAAACCGGAGTGGGGGCGGAACCGGTAATCGGTGTCATTGGAGCGGACCTTCAGCGGGCCGGCCGGGACAACCAGGCGAACGCCCTTGAAACGCTCGGAGAGTGTGCGGCGCCGTGCGGCGGCGTGCGGGGCCACGTCCGAGAGCTGGGGCAGTTCGGCGGATGCGGCTGCCCAGCCTGAGGACATAAAGTCCTTGAAGGCCTGTGAAGTCGGGCGCTGGGAGCGGTTGTTCACCCGGTCATCGAGCGGCTGTCCCTCGGACAGTTCGTCGAGACCAGAGTCTGCGGGGTCATGGGAATTGGCTTCTGTACTCACCTGTATATGCTCTCACCGCCCCCGTACCGGGCCAAACATCCGGGACCGGGATAAGGGCCGGCCTCCGGGATACCTGTCCGCGACCGCGTAGATTGGTGGGGTGAGAATCGACCTGCATACCCACTCCAATGTCTCGGACGGCACCGAAGCGCCCGGCGCCGTGATGGCTGCGGCCAGGGCTGCGGGCCTGGACGCCGTCGCTTTGACTGACCACGACTCCACCGCCGGCTGGGGCGAAGCCGCGGAGGCGGCCCGTGGAATGGGCCTGGTCTTCGTCCCGGGGATGGAGGTTTCCTGCCGGACCGTGGATGGCATCAGTGTGCACCTGCTCTCCTACCTGCACGATCCGGCTCATCCAGGCCTGCTGGCGGAAATTGCCAAGTCCCGCTCCGCACGGGTCTCCCGGGCCGAGCGGATGGTGGAACGGCTGGCGGAGGACTATCCGATCAGCTGGGAGGACGTTCAGGAGCAGGTGGCTCCCGGTGCCACCATCGGCCGGCCGCACATTGCGGACGCCCTTGTCGCAGCCGGCGTGGTGCCCACCAGGTCCGCAGCGTTTGCCAACATCCTGACGGGCCGGTCCCGCTACTTTGTGGCGCACTATGCACCGGACCCGGCCGAAGCCGTGGAACTGATCCGTGCCGCCGGGGGAGTGCCGGTCTTCGCCCATCCAGAAGCATCAGGACGCGGACGGGTGGTGGGGGAGAAGACGTACCACGAGATGATCGACGCCGGCCTGGCCGGGCTGGAGATCGACCACCGGGACAACCCGGAGGCCGGACGGACTTACCTGCGCCGCCTTGCCAGTGAACATTCCCTGTTGGTGACCGGCTCCAGCGACTACCACGGCACCGGAAAGCCCAACACGCTGGGGGAGTTCACCACCGACCCCGCAGTGCTGGAGAAGATCGGCGAACTTGCCACCGGAACCCGGATCGTCACTCCCTAGGCCCCCGCCGGGGAGCGGCCCTTTTCCGCAGCCACGCCCGGCGGAAACCCGGGAAAGCATCATTTTCGTAACCATTTCGAAACATTGCCATGAACCCGGAAACCCGGCTCTAAGAATGCGAATTGCAATCCAACAATTGAAATATGCTATCTTGTAAAAAGCCCGAGGGTGTTTGGGGGACATTCACGAACCGGAGACCTGTGCCTGAAGTCGCAGGGTGCATCCGACAGGCAGCTTGAGGCTGCAGGCCGCGGTTTGAGTCAACTCACCGCATGCTGGTACGGCGCCATGTGCGCCGTTTCCCCGATGAGCAGGCTGCTCCTTATGGGTTTTTCTGCGGAAGTGTTTCATTTCCGCGCGCTGCGCCTGCCATCTTTCGCAAGGCCCGCCGAACGCGGTTCGTGGCCTTTTCGCATTGGTGACCCGCGGCGCTCGACCGGCCGCGGATGAAAGGAAAATGTGTTTGACGACGGAGCGGAGATTTATCAGCTGGGGGCATGGACAGTAGTTACACTGTTTATCCTGTTTTACGGCGGGACATTCCTAATGTCGGCGCTTATTGGCAAAAAGAATGAAAATGCGGACGGTTACATGACCGCCGGGAACAAGATCGGCTTCGGCGTTTCGGCTGCCAGCATGACAGCCACCTGGATCTGGGCGTCCTCCATGTACGCCTCAGCAACTTCCGGCTACACCTACGGGATTTCGGGGCCCATCCACTACGGGCTCTGGGGAGCCCTGATGATTCTGTTCATCTATCCGTTTGGACGCCGGATCCGGAAAGTCGCGCCCAAGGCACACACCTTGGCCGAAGTGATGCGTGCCAGGCATGGCAAATCCAGCCAGCTGATGCTCGCGGGTTCCAACGTGGTGGGCAGTGTTGTTTCCCTAACCTCAAACTTTATTGCCGGCGGTGCGCTGGTCGCACTGCTCTCACCCTTCAACTTTCAGCAGGGCATTGTCGCGGTGGCAGCAGGAGTGCTGCTCTATACCCTCTGGTCCGGATTCCGGGCCTCCGTCCTGACGGACTTCGCCCAGGTGGTGGCCATGCTCGGAGCTGTGGTCATCATTGTTCCGGTGGTGTTTTTCGCCGCCGGCGGCCCCGGGATGTTCGAAGCCGGCGCGGCGAACCTGACCGCGGAGCAGGCCAACTTCTTCTCCTCCGAAGCGTTCCTAAACCAGGGCGCTCCGTATATCGCGGCCGTGCTGGCCTACGCGATCGGTAACCAGACCATCGCCCAGCGGCTCTTCGCTGTCCGCGAGGACCTGATCAAGAAGACTTTCATTACGGCCACGGTGGGCTACGGCGCGACCGTGATCGGTATTGGCATGCTCGGCGTTATGGCCTTGTACCTGGGCATCAGCCCTGCCGATGGGGACCTGAACAACCTCGTCCCGCAGATGGCGACCACCTACCTGGGGCCGATCCTGCTGGGCGTCTTCTTCATCATGATCCTGGGTTCCCTCTCCTCCACCGCGGACTCGGACCTCTCGGCACTCTCGGCCATTATGATGGCCGATGTTTACGGCCAGAACATTGCCCGGAAGGGTAAGGCCAACCCCAAGACCATGCTGCTGGTCGGCCGGATCTCCATGGTGGTCGCCACGGCTGCCGGCCTCTACTTCGCCAGCGGCCGGATGAACATCCTTGACCTGCTGGTGTTCGTCGGTGCGCTCTGGGGTGCCCTCGTCTTCCCGGTGCTGGCCAGCTTCTACTGGAAGAAGGTCACCAACAAGGCCTTCACCATCTCGGTCCTGGTGGCCCTGGCCGTGTTCATTCCCGTGCGGTTCAGCTGGATTCCCATGGACGGCGCCGTCGGCTACGTTTTTGACGCCGTGTCCGTTGTGGGGATCGGAGTGGTCCTGGGCCTGATGAGCTTCGGCTTCTTCGGTCTCCGCCCCGCCCTGATCGTTGGGGCAGCCGGCGCGGCGCTGTCAGCGCCTTTCGTTATGGGGTTCCTGCACGACTACGAGGTGCTGACTGGATCGCTGGTGGCCTACGCGGTCAGCACCGTGATCTGTTTCCTCATGTCCTTCCGGAACAAGAACGAGTTCGACTTCGCGCTGATCAAGCAGCGGATCGGGGACTATGACGAGCGGCCCGTCGACCCGGCCCCCGCCACCGTCCAGGCCTGATTCCGCCGCCACCCCACGAACCTAGGAGAGAACCACCATGACAGAATTCTGGCTTACCGTATATGTCCTGATCTGGCCCGTGATCGTGGCCGGCACCCTGATTGTCATCTGCCGGGGATTCTTCCGGGACTGGGTCGAAGCCCGCCGCGAAGGCCGCCGCATCATCTAGTTCCCGGTATGGGCCCCTGCCGGCCCATGCAAAAGCGCCGCAGCCGCAGGATTTCCTCCTGCTGCTGCGGCGCTTTGCGTATCCGATGGGGGACGCCGCTAGCCGACGTCGACGGCTTCCACCGTTTCCACGGCTTCCACTGTCCTGGCCTCTTGCGTGTGGGCGGCAACGGCCGCTGCCGCCGCCTTCGCCGGGACAATCTGCGCCACATGCCCCAGCCGCTGGCCCATAACCTCGATGGCCTGCGGATTGGCATCGACGCAGACGAATTTCCGGTTCAGTTTCGCTGCGACGGCGCCCAGGGTGCCGGAACCCGCAAAGAAGTCCAGCACCCAGTCGCCCTCGCGGCTGCTGGCAGCCACCGCGCGGCGCAGCAGACCCTCGGGCTTTTGCGTGGGATAACCGGTCTTTTCACGGCCAGTGGGGGAGACGATGGTGTGCCACCAAACATCAGTAGGCAGCTTGCCCAGCGCCACTTTCTCCGGTGTGACCAGGCCCGGGGCCATGTACGGCTCCCGATCCACCTCTGCATTGTCGAAGTGGTAGGAATTCGGGTTCTTGACGTAGACCAGGATGTTGTCGTGCTTGGCGGGCCAGCGGTTCTTGGCCCGTCCGCCATAGTCATAGGCCCAGATGATCTCGTTCAGGAAGCAGTCGCGGCCAAACAAGGCGTCCAGCATTACCTTGACGTAGTGGACCTCGCGGTAGTCAAGATGCACATAAAGCGTCCCGTCATCGGCGAGCAGCCGCCAGGCCTCTGCGAGCCGCGGTTCCAGGAACGCCCAGTAATCCTCAAAGGTGTCGTCATAGCTGGAAAGCAGGCCCTTGACCGTGGTGTAGCTGCGGCCCTTGAATCCGGTCCGGTCGCCACTGCCGTCAACGCTGCGGACCATAGTGGTCTGCTGCCGCCGCTGGGACCGCCCGGTGTTGAACGGCGGGTCAACGTAGATCATGGTGAAGGCGCCGTCCGGCAGGGTCGGCAGGAAGTCCGCGTTATCCGCGTGGACTACCAGCGACCCGCCGTCCGGGCCCCATAAGGGTGTGCTCATTGGTGCTGCGCGCTCTCCGGGGCTATTCAGCCGCGGGGCTCGCCTTGGAGACTACTTCACCGTTGCGGCGGCGGGTGCGGCTGCGGTTACGGCGGGGACGGTCGGCCTTGGGGGCTTCGCTGCCTGCTGCTGCCTCGCCTGCTGCGGACGGGGC
>NZ_DALZXY010000131.1:0-6526 GCF_031988865.1 Arthrobacter sp. | reverse complement strand
GAACCGTGCACGCTGATGCGAAGTTCATTGGCGCCGGCCATCAGGGTGCCCGGCCTGGTGCGGAAGACACCGAGCGGGCCGGGGCGGACATGCACGCCGTACGCTGCCACCGGCCGTTCGCCAGCCGCTTCCAGAACGCCTTCGTCGATCATCAGCCCGGCACCGCCGTCGCCCTCTTCCCCGGGCTGGAACATAAATACGACGCTCCCGGAGATGTCCTGCTGCTGTGCGGCGAGCAGCCGGGCGGCGCCTACCAGGCCCGCGACGTGAAGGTCATGGCCGCAGGCATGCATCGCCCCGTTGGTGGAGGCGTACTCCAGGTCGGTGAGTTCCTCGACGGGCAGGGCATCCATGTCGCCGCGCAGCAGCACCGCCGGGCCCTCCTCGCCGCCGCGGAGCACGGCAGTCACCGAACTGAGGGAACGGCCGGTGGTGATTTCCAGGCCCAGGCCGTCCAAGGCATCCAGGATCCGCTCCTGGGTCTTCGGCAGGTGCAGCCCAACTTCCGGCTCGCGGTGCAGCTCACGGCGCAGCGATACCAGCCCGGGCAGCAATGCCAGTCCTTCGGCAGCAAACATGTCCATCCTCACGGTCATTCCAACAGCAATCGGAGCATTGCACCCCGGACGAAGTAAACCACTCCGGCGCTCCGGAAGGCACCGGCCACGGCGTGCGCCTGCACGGCAGTACTCAATCCGTAACCAAATACACCGAATATGTCACTGCCTGCTCTCCGCCTCGCGGCGGAGCCGCCCGCCCGGCCCTCCGCCATAAACTGTGGCCATGATCGAAACTCCCCTGCCCGGGCAAGCAGCCGAACGTCCTCTCGGTCCCGAGGCCTCCCTCGAACGCCGGGGCCTGGCAGGGTGGTTCCGGAACCTGCGCCAGAGCATGCCGTGGCGGGCCGACGACGAGTGGGAACGCCCCGGCCCCGGAGCGGAGGGCCTGCGCCGGGACATCGTGGGCGTTGGCATTGCGCTGGTCCTCAGCGCCTTGATGCTCGAGCTGATGCGCGGATTCGCCTTTGGCGGCGAAGAGACGGGCAACCCCTGGAAACAGCATCTGGCCCAGGCGGTGCTGTTCCTGCCCCTGATCCTGCGGCGCCGGTACCCGGTGGCAGTGATGGTCCTCAGCTCCGCGACATTCCTGGTGGTGGGCCTCACGGTTCCGGAAATTTTTGGACAAATCGGCTTCCAGGCCGCTTATTTCGCCTCTCTGTACAGTGCTGTGGCGTGGGCCAGGAACCGGCGGATCCTCTGGCTGGGCGTCACTGTGGTGGTGGCGGCGATGGCCCTGTGGATCGTCCTGAACCTGGCCCTGTCCAGCGGCTACGACGAAATGATCGCTGCTTTCGGCCTGAAGGCCGGGGAATCGTATGGACTTCTCCCGCCCATGACCTCCTACGCGTTGTACACCTTTGTGGTCAACGCCGCCTATTTCGGCGGTGCGATCATGTTCGGCATGAATTCCTGGCGCAGCGCCCATCAGCGCGAGCAGCTCGCCGACCAGGCCGTCCAGCTGGAATGTCAGACAGCCGATCTGGCGCGCAAGGCGGTTGTGGAGGAACGGCTGCGCATCGCCCGCGAGCTGCACGACGTCGTCGCGCACCATATTGCCGTGATCGGCGTGCAGGCCGGCGCGGCCCGGCGGGTTATGGCGAAAAAGCCCGAGGCCGCCGCCGGTGCGCTGCAGACCATTGAAGCGTCCTCCCGTGACGCGGTCGCGGAGATGCGGGCCCTGCTGGGTGTCCTGCGGTCGACCGACACGGAAAGTCCGGAAACGGACCCGGATCGGCAGCGCCAGCCCGAACCCGATATCGATGATCTTCCCGCGCTCGTTGAGGAGTACCGCGGCAACGGCCTGGCCGTCATCTTCAACCAGGTCGAAGATGTCCCGGGAGCGCTGGCCGGGCTGCCCGCCCCGCTGGCGCTGTCCGTCTACCGGACGGTGCAGGAATCGCTGGCTAACGTCCGCCGGCACTCAACCGCGGGCTCCGCCGTCGTCGCCCTGCGCACCGGCACCACCGCCGATCCGGCGGGGAACCAGCGCTGGGTGGAAGTGGAAACGGTCGACGGCGGCCATCCCCGCCACGGCACGGCGGGCTCCGGTTACGGGCTGCGCGGAGTCCGTGAGCGTGCGGCGCTGCACAGGGGCACCACGGAGATCGGTCCGCGCGACGGCGGCGGCTGGCGGGTGCGGGTCCGTTTTACCCTGCGCTAAGGGCGGTTGGCGCCTCCTCTCCCACCGCCGGTAGGTTAGGTTCCGGGGGTGGCACCGGGCTGCCGGAAGAATGAAGGACTGAGATGGAACCGATCCGCCTGCTGCTCGCCGATGACCAGGCGCTGGTCCGCTCCGGCTTCGCCATGATGCTCTCCGTCGAGGAGGAGATCGAGGTTGTCGGACAGGTGACCAACGGCCAGGAGGCCGTGGACTTCGCGGCGGCGCACCCTGTGGACGTCATCCTCATGGATGTGCAGATGCCCGTGCTGGACGGCATCCGTGCCACCGAACAGATTGTGGACGCCGGCCTGGCCAAGGTCATCATCCTCACCACCTTCGAACGCGACGACTACCTCTTCGACGCGATCCGCGCCGGCGCCAGCGGCTTCCTGCTGAAGAACGCTGACCCGGATGACCTGGTCAGCGCGGTGCACGCGGTGGCCGGCGGCCATGCCCTGCTGGCACCCGAGGTGACCGTGCGGGTGATTGAACGCTTCGCCCGCCAGCTCGACGCCGAGCAGGCCGCCGCGGACGCGGCCGTTCCCACCGGGCCGCACTCCGATCCGGCGCAGCAGAAACTGCTGCAATCACTGACCGCCCGCGAGCGCGAGGTCCTGGAGCTCGTTGCCACCGGGCTGAGCAACGCGGAGATCGCCTCCCGAATGTTCGTGGCCGAAGCGACCGTAAAAACCCATGTCTCCAATCTGCTGGCCAAGGTCCAGGTGCGGGACCGGGTGCAGGCGGTGGTGTTCGCCTATGAATCCGGACTCATTCTTCCGGGCGAGGGCGGCAGCGCGGCCTAACCGGCGGATTCACCCGGACGGCCGATCCGCTGATCTCCACTTGTTCCTAAGGTTGAGGAAGTAGTTAGTCCACAACCTCCCGGTATCCCCGGGAAAGGAGCAGTCCCCCATGCTGCAGGTCCAAAATCTCACCCGCCGCTTCGGCGAGAAAACCGCCGTCGACGCGGTGAGCTTTGATGTCCCATCCGGTCAGATGACCGGGTTCGTTGGTGCCAACGGCGCCGGCAAAACCACCACCATGCGCATGATCATGGGGGTGCTCACGGCCAGTGCCGGCGAGGTCCTGCTCGACGGCGCCCCGCTCACGGCCGATGCCCGTTCCAGTTTCGGCTACATGCCCGAGGAACGCGGCCTCTACCCCAAGCAGCCGATCCTGGACCAGCTGGTGTACCTGGGCCAGCTGCACCGGATGAGCCAGTCCGCGGCCCGGAAAGGGGCCCTTGACCTGCTGGACCGCTTCGGGCTGGGCGGGCGGACGAAGGACAAGCTGGAATCGCTCTCCCTTGGCAACCAGCAGCGGGTGCAGATTGCTGCGGCGCTGCTGCACCGCCCGAACGTGTTGATCCTGGACGAGCCGTTCTCCGGCCTGGATCCGGTGGCCGTGGATTCCATGGTGGAGCTGCTGCGCGAGCGCACCGCTGCCGGGGTGCCGGTGCTCTTCTCCAGCCACCAGCTGGATCTGGTCGACCGGCTCTGCGACAACATGGTGGTCCTGCAGCAGGGCCGCGTGATCGCCTCCGGCACCGGGGATGATCTGCGGGCCAAAGCCGTGAACCGGCACCGCATCACGGTCTCCCCTGACGCCGGCTGGGTCCGGGACGAGCCCGGTGTGCAGGTCCTCGACGTCGCCGGGCCCACCGCCATCCTGCAGTTCGACGACGCGGCGGCCAGCCAGCGGCTGCTCGCCACCGCCCTTACCCGCGGCTCCGTGGAGGAGTTCGCCCCGATCCGGCCGTCCCTGAGCGAAATCTACCGTGAGGTCACCGCAGCATGAGCACCACCGCCCGCCCCACCCCGCCGTGGGCCATCGTCACCCTGCGCGAAGTCATGGTCAAAGCCCGTGACCGCAGCTACCTCATCTCCACACTCGTCACCCTGGTGCTGATTGTCGGTGCGGTGGTCTTCAACGCCTACCTCAGCACCAAGGCCGATGAATACACCGTGGCTGTCACGGATACCGCCGGAAGCGCCGTCGTCGCCATTGCCCACGAAACCGGGCAGGCCGACGGCGGGAACACCAGCTATGAAGCCGTGACCACAGATTCGACGGACGAAGCCCTGGAGCTGGTGAAGTCCGGGGATGCCGAAGCCGCCTTGACTCAGGAGAACGGCGGCACCTGGACCCTGACCGGCAACGAGGAGCTGTCCGGCGGCCTGCAGCAGGGACTGGCTGAGGCCCTGCGCGCCCACGCCCTGGCGCTCAACGCCACAGACGCGGGAACCACCCCGGAGGCACTGCTTGACGGCAGCGAATTCGCAACCGCGCTGCTGGACGGCAATACCGAGAACCAGTTCCTGGCCCAGTTCGCCGGGTTCGTCTTCGCGTTCCTCTTCTACATGGCCGCGATCGTCTTCGGCATGGCGATTGCCACCTCGGTGCTGGAAGAGAAGCAGAACCGGGTGGTGGAAATCCTCGCCACGGCCATTCCGATCCGGCAGCTGCTCTACGGCAAGGTCGCCGGCAACACAATCCTGGCCATGATCCAGCTGGCCCTCTACGCCGGAGCGGCCCTGCTCACCCTGACCTTCACCGGAACGGCAGACACCGTGGGCACCATCATCCCGGCGTCGGGCTGGTTCCTGGTCTTCTTCCTGGCCGGGTTCCTGATCCTTGCCTCCGCCTGGGCCATGATCGGCTCGATGGCCTCACGATCCGAGGACCTGAACAACAGCTCCGGGCCGGTGCTCACCGTGATCATCGTGGCGCTGTTCGGCGGTCTGTTCGCCAAGGGGCAGGTGCTGATGATCGCGTCCTTCGTGCCGGTGGTCTCCTCCGTGGCGATGCCGGTGCGGATGCTCAGCGGAGAGGTTCCGCTGTGGGAAACGCTGGTGTCCCTGGCTCTGGCCCTGGCCGCTGCGTACGCCCTGCTGCGCTTCGGTGAGAAGATCTACCGCCGCGCCGTGATGCAGAGCGGCGGCGCCCTGACCCTGCGCAAGGCAATGAAGCTGGAGCAGTAGCGCCACCGCTCAGGTGAAAAAGCGGCCGGTGCTGGTTGGGGAATTCCGAACCAGCACCGGCTGCTTTTATGCCCGGACTTCGGCGGCGGAGCCACGGCCCGGGCTCCCGCTCCGCCAGATGATGGCGGCCCCCGAAGCGATGACCAGGCCGACGCCGGCCACCGCCGTCGTGCTCAGCCCTTGGCCCAGGGCGATGGCGCCAACGACGGCGGCGGCTGCCGGATCTATCGCGAAGAGTGTCCCGACCACCCGCGGGGAGGTTAGTTTCGTGGCCAGGAAATCCAAGGTGTAGGCGAGGGCGACCCCCAGCAGCGCGGACACCAGCACAGTGGTCCACTCCGAAGCACCCAGCCGAGGAACGGCCGGCGCGGAAAACGGCAGGAGCAGGACGGCTGCAACCGCAACGGACAGCGCCAGGCCCTGGATGCCTGCACTGTCCTCGCCCACCCGGCCGGCCATCAGCGTATACAGACCGAACGCGACCGCCGCCCCCAGGCCAAAAACGACGCCGGGCAGGTCGAAGCCCGTATGGACTCCGGCAACAGCCGCCACGCCCAGGAGGGTCACGGCGGGCAGGATCCGGTCCAGGCTGCCTTTCGCCCCGAACCCGGCGACCGCCAGCGGGCCGAGGAACTCGAGCGTTACCGCCAATCCGAGGGGAATTCGCTCGATAGCGCTGTAGAGCAGCACGTTCATGGCGGCCATGGCCGCTCCGTACAGCAGGATCCCGGCCCATGCCCGCGGGCTTATGGCCCGGATTCGCGGGCGGGCAATTGCCAGGAGGATGAGGCCAGCGACCGACAGCCGCAGGCCGCTGGTACCCAGCGGCCCCGCAATGGCAAAAACGGTGCTGGCGAGCACTGACGATATCTGGATGCTGATCGAACCGACCAGCACAAAGAGTGCGCCCAACAGGGCGCGCTGACGCGGGGAGAGATTCTGGAACACGGGAAACCATTTCTGGGCAGACCGAAGGACCGGTCGTTGACGGGGATGTCAGACGACAGGCAGCCGCTCAGGAAATGAAGGTAGGAGAATCCGCGGTGCCCGTCAGGGGCGCGTGGACGGTCCCCTGCGGGCACTGCAGCCCAGGTTGCTCATCGGGTCCATACCCGAAGCCTATTGACGGGTCCGATCCGGTGGCAAATATGTCCTTCAGGCCGTCCCTCCCGGGAACCGCGTTCCTCCCCGCAGCCCAGGGTGCACCCTGGGCAGGTCCGCAGCCGGGCTAGGGCTGGGCCGGCGGCTCGCCAGTGGGCGGTGTGCCCGTTGGACGTTCGCCGGTTGGAGGTTCGCCGGGGCCGCCCGCACCGGGCGCACCCCCG
>NZ_DALZXY010000130.1:3386-6535 GCF_031988865.1 Arthrobacter sp. | reverse complement strand
CGGCCCCCGGGAGACTCATTCCGGATTCCGCGATCGTTGCCGCCGCAAGGGCCATGCCCAATACTGTCCCGCAGCTGCTGTCCACCCCTGGCTTCCATGGCCGGGCGGCGCAGCGCGAAGCTCCGCGCTGGCTGCGCTGCATCGCCGCCGCCCGAGCCAGCAAGGACCTGCCCGCGCTGCACGTTCCCACCCATGCACCGCCGCCCCCGCGCGTCTGGGCCCGGAACGATCCCGCCGCCGCGGCACGCCTGCAAACCGCCAAGCCACGCCTGGCTGCGCTGGCTGAACGGCTGAACCTTCCGGTGGAGAACCTGCTGACCCCGGACCACCTGCGGCGGGGGGCGGCCCCCGGCTGAGATCAACCTGGACACCATCAGCGCCGCGCTGCGGGATCTCGGCGCACGGGAATGGCAGATCGAGCAGACCGCTGCCGTGCTGACCGTCGCGTTCCTGGACCCGGATCCACTGGTGGAGAAGGAAAAGGAATAGTTTCCGCGCAGGAAGGCTGCTGCGGCCGGGGCTGCTGGTCCCAAAACCCTCTGGCTAGGGCATTTCAGGAATTTCCAAGCTAGGGCCGCTAAACTTTTCCTTACTATGGATGACCCTTCTCATAAACCCATGCCCTTCTTGACTCCAGCCGTTCTGGATCGGGGAGGGCAGCCCCTTGTATGACATGCATGAGTGGATCATGGTCGGTATCGGCCTGCTCCTGACCGTTGGCACCGGCCTGTTTGTTGCCTCAGAATTTGCCCTGGTGAACCTGAACCGCAATGACCTCGAGGCGCGGCAAGCGTCCGGCGAGAAGCGGCTGGGCCCCACCATCAAGGCCCTGAAGATCACCTCGACCCACCTCTCGGGTGCGCAGCTGGGCATCACACTGACCACGTTGCTCACCGGCTACACTCTGGAGCCGGCCATCAGCTCCCTGCTGCGCGGCCCGATGCTGGCCGCCGGCATTCCGGAAGCCGCCGTCGGCGGCGCGGGTACCGTGATCGGCGTCCTGCTGGCCACCCTGTTCTCGATGATCATCGGCGAACTTGTTCCCAAGAACTTCGCACTGGCGCTGCCGCTGGCCACGGCCAAGCTGGTGATCCCTTTCCAGGCCCTGTTCACCGTCATCTTCAAGCCCGTTATCCTGCTCTGCAACAACACGGCTAACGCAGTGATCCGCTCCTTCGGCATTGAACCGAAGGAAGAACTCTCCGGAGCGCGCAGCGCCGAGGAGCTCAGCTTCCTGGTCCGCCGTTCCGCCATGGAAGGCGTGCTGGACCAGGACCATGCCGAACTGCTGCACCGCACCCTCCGGTTCTCCGACCACACCGCGGCCGACGTCATGACGCCGCGTGTCCGGATGGCCTGCATCCCGGGGACAGATTCCGCCGATGACATCATCGCCACTGCGGTTTCCACCGGCTACTCCCGTTTCCCGGTGATCGGCCGTGACTCCGACGACGTCCTCGGCGTCCTGCACGTCAAACAGGCGTTCGCGCTTCCGCTGCAGGACAGGGCACGGACGACGGCGGCTGACCTGATGGTGGCGCCGCTGCGCGTCCCTGAGTCCATGGGCGTCGATTCCCTCCTGGCAATCCTGCGCAGCCAGGGCCTGCAGATCGCGGTGGTGACGGATGAACACGGCGGAACCGCCGGCGTCGTTACCCTCGAGGACCTGGTCGAAGAAATCGTGGGCGAACTCGAGGATGAACACGACCGCGCCCGCGTCGGCGTCGTTCGCTCCGGACGTTCGGTGACCTTTGACGCGTCGCTGCGTCCGGACGAACTCCTGGACCGTGCAGGCATCACGGTGCCCGACGGCGAGGATTACGACACGCTGGCAGGTTTCGTCACGCACTGCCTTGACCGGCTGCCGGAGCTGGGTGACGAGGTGGAAGCCGACGGCGGCACGCTCCGCGTCGAACGGGTGATCGGCAACCATGTCGAACGCCTCCGCTTCACCCCGCACCCCGGCTCCGAATCACCGCAGAGCGCGCACGACCGCCTAGTTAACACCCTGACGAAGGACATCATCGATGAGTGAGTATCTCCCCGGCATAATCTGGCTGGTCGTGCTGCTGGCCGTCAACGCGTTCTTCGTCGGCGCGGAATTCGCCGTGATTTCCGCCCGCCGTTCGCAGATCGAGCCCAAGGCGGCGCAGGGAAGCAAGGCAGCCAAGACCACCCTGTGGGCGATGGAACATGCCACTTTGATGCTCGCCACCAGCCAGCTGGGCATCACCGTCTGCTCCCTCGTGATCCTGAATGTCTCCGAACCGGCGATCCACCACCTGCTGGAGATCCCGCTGGCCGGTACGCCGCTGACGCCCGAGGCCATCAGCATTACGGCCTTCGTCGTCGCGCTGCTGCTGGTGACTTTCCTCCACGTGGTGGTGGGCGAGATGATCCCCAAGAACATCTCCTTCTCCGTGCCCACCCGTGCCGCCTTGCTGCTGGCTCCCCCGCTGGTGGTGGTCGCCCGGATTTTCAAGCCGATCATCTGGGGCATGAACGCCATCGCCAACTCGGTGCTGCGCCTTTTCAGGGTGGAGCCCAAGGATGAGGCCACGAGCGCCTTTACCCTGGACGAGGTCGCCACGATCGTTGAGGAATCCACCCGCGAAGGCGTCCTGGAGGATTCCAGCGGAACGCTCACAGCGGCGTTCAACTTCACCTCCAAAACGGTGGCCGACGTCGAGGTGCCGATCGCGGAGATGGTTCTGGTTCCGGCCGGAGCCACCCCCGCCGACATCCAGAAAGCGGTGGGCAGCCACGGCTACTCCCGCTATATCCTGGCCGACGACGACGGCGACCTCACCGGCTATCTGCACCTCAAGGACGTGATGGACCTGGTGGAGCCGGAGCGCTTCAACGCCCCCGTTCCGGCCAAGCGCATCCGCCGTCTGGCCAGCGCCTACCGCGGCAGTGAACTCGAGGACGCCCTGGAAACGATGCGCCGTACCGGTTCTCACGTGGCCCGGGTGCTGGACTCCGCCGGAAACATCACCGGCGTCCTGTTCCTGGAGGACATCATCGAGGAACTCGTCGGCGAGGTGCAGGACGCCACTACCGTCTAGGTCGTTTGCGCTGATGCCGGGGCTGGCCTCCCCCGCACTGGGTGCGCAGCTCCGGTGACCTCCCTGCGAAAGAGGCCGCCA
>NZ_DALZXY010000130.1:0-3286 GCF_031988865.1 Arthrobacter sp. | reverse complement strand
GTTCCCGCGCTGGGTGCGCAGCTCTGGTGACCTCCCTGCGAAAGAAGTCGCCATACCTGCGCACCCACCGCCACAGCCTTTCCCTCTCTCGCTCCTCCCTCGCACTGGGTGTGCAGCTCAGGTGACCTCCCTGCGCAAGAAGTCGCCATACCTGCGCACCCACCGCCACAGCCTTTCCCTCTCTCGCTCCTCCCCCGCTGGGTGTACAGCTCAGGTGACCGTTCCCGCGCTGGGTGCGCAGCTCTGGTGACCTCCCTGCGAAAGAAGTCGCCATATCTGCGCACCCACCACTCCCGTGCCGCTGACAACCCGCCAAACCTGCGCACCCACCGCCGCAGCCTTCCCCTCTCTCGCTCCTCCCCCGCACTGGGTGCGCAGCTCCGGTGACCTCCCTGCGAAAGAGGCCGCCATACCTGCGCACCCACCACTCCCGTGCCGCTGACAACCCACCAGATCTGCGCACCCAAAACCGCCCACGGCCTCAGCGCGCTCCCCAAGGCGGTCCCACTCCGCCTGGCACCGCCGAACGAATCCACGACTGCCCAGTCCTGCCCTCCTGTTAGACTGGCGCTCATTATGAGGGCAGGTATTCGGGCCGCAGCTGGCCATGCGTTGGCCCTCCGGTCGACGCCGCAGCTGCTGGTTTCCCTCCTCGGCCTCCTGGCGATCCTGGCCGGAATTCTGGGCATGCATATGCTGGCCAATCCCCATCCGGCAGCAAGCCACTCCGATGCCGGTCACACGGTTTCCAGCCAGTCCGCTGCCACTGCGCACTCCGCCGGGACAGCACTCCGGCACGACGCCGATCCGGCACCCGCTGCTGCTCCTTCCTCCGACGGCGGCGGGCACACCTCCGGGTCTTGCCCCGATTGCGGACCAGCCGGCTGCGCCGCAGACCTCTGCATGATGTTCCTGGTCCTGGTCAGCATCACGGCTGCCCTCGGCCTGCTGGCGTCCCGCCGGTACCGGATTCCGAACCGTCCGGACCCGCCCCGGGCCTTCCCCTCCGTCCCGGCTCCGCCGCTTCCTCCCTCGCTCGTTCAACTCTGCATCAGCCGCACGTAAAAGCGGGCTCCGCCGATTCTCCGGAGCCCCCTTCTGCGTGCCTGCCCGCCGTGGCAGTGCTGATTGCCAAGAACGTATGAACTTACCGAAGGAAACACCATGAAGAAGCTTGCCCCAGTATCTGCAACCGCCCTCGCCGCCGCCATTCTCCTGGCGGGTTGCGGTGCCGACACCAGTGCCCCGGATTCGGGCCCCGCGGCAGAGAGCAACATGCCCGGCATGGACCACCACGACAACGCTGATTCGACGGACGCGGCAGACCACAACGGCGCGGACACGATGTTCGCGCAGATGATGCTCCCGCACCACGAACAAGCGATCCTCATGAGTGACATGATGCTCGCCAAGGAAGGGCTTGAACCCCAGGTCGTGGAGCTCGCCACGAAGATCAAGGCAGCCCAAGGCCCAGAGATCCAGAAGATGGAGGAATGGCTCGCAGCTTGGGATCAGCCGTGGGCCCCCATGGAGGGGCATTCCATGATGATGGACGGCATGCTCTCCGAGGAGGATCTTGCGACGTTGGATCAAGCCCAGGGCACCGAAGCGACCAAGCTGTTCCTGACACAGATGATCGAACATCATGAGGGCGCGGTAGAAATGGCCGAGGAAGAGGTTGCCGGAGGCACCAACGCCGACGCCGTAAAACTGGCAGAGGCCATCGTGGCGGACCAGAACAGCGAAATCGCCGAAATGCAGGACCTGCTGCAGGGCCTGGCATGAGCCGCCGACGCCCCGCCCGTCCCGGCGGCATAAACCGCAGGACCCCGACCCGCACAGCCGCCGCTGCCGCCGTCGTGCTTCTCGCCCTAACCGCCTGCTCCTCACCTGCCGGCGGGCAGGAGGAAAACGCGGCGTCACCGTTCCCCACCCACGTCCACGCGCTGGCGCTGAAGCCGGGCACCACCGATGTCCTGCTCGCCTCGCATGAGGGGATTTTCGAACTCGACGGGAACGAACTGCGGCCCACGGGCGCCAACATCGACCTGATGGGCTTCGCCGTCGACGGCAACGGCGACTACCTGGCGTCCGGGCATCCAGGCCCGGGCGTTGACCTGCCGAACCCGGTCGGCCTGATCCGGTCCACCGACGGGGAGAACTGGACGCAGGAATCGCTGGCGGGACAATCCGATTTCCATGCGCTCGCGGCCACCAGCGGCGGGATCATCGGGTTCGACGGGACGCTGCGCCTGAGCGGGGACGGTAAAACGTGGAGCGATTCACCGACACAGCTCACGCCCTACAGCTTGGCCGGGTCCCCATCCGGCCCGCTGGCCGTCGCCACAACTGAGGACGGGGCTTACCGCTCGGACGATGCCGGAAGGAGCTGGAGTAAAATTCCGGACTCCCCCGTGATCATGCTCGCTGCCGTCACCGCGCAGTCCCGGATTGTGGGTGTCCTCCCTGACGGCAGGATCCTCACCAGCGAGGATCCGGGAGCGCCCTGGGACTCGGCCGGCCAGGTAGCCGGATACCCCGTCGCCGTCACGGCGGCTGAGACGGAGGACGGGCTGCAGATCTGGGTCATGACCGACGCCGGGCTGGAGCATTCCGCGGACGGCGGCAAGAGTTTCAGCACCCTCGTGCAGCAGCCTGCCGGCACCTCGTAGTATTCGCCTGTGAACCAGGGGCGCGGCGGTTTCCCGCCCGTCCCTGGTTCGCGGGCGCAGGCCCTTGCAGCCTAAGTTACTCACTAGTAACATCGAGCCTGAGCTTGTCCAGGTTTTCTTATCTCGAAGAGGAGCAGTACGTGAGCCCACAAGGCCGAGCACGGCAGATCAGGGACGTTGTCTTCGTGGACGGGGTTCGGACCCCGTTCGGAAGGGCCGGCGAAAAGGGCATGTACGCCGATACCCGCGCTGATGACCTGGTGGTCAAGTGCATCCGCGAACTCCTGCGCCGCAACCCGTCACTGCCGCCCGAGCGCGTGGACGAAGTGGCAATCGCCGCCACCACCCAGACCGGCGACCAGGGGCTGACCATCGGCCGCACCGCCGCCCTTCTGGCCGGACTCCCCCGCACGGTTCCCGGCTTCGCGATCGACCGGATGTGCGCCGGCGCCATGACGGCGGTGACGACGACGGCGTCGGGCATCGGCTTTGGCGCGTACGACGTCGTTATTGCCGGTGGCGTGGAGCACATGGGCCACCACCCGATGGGGGTGGGCGCGGATCCCAACCCCCGCTTCGTCACCGAACGCCTGGTTGATCCGGCCGCCCTGAAC
>NZ_DALZXY010000129.1:0-6575 GCF_031988865.1 Arthrobacter sp. | reverse complement strand
TGCTGGGATTTGAGGAGACTATCGGGGCGTTGGAGCGGCTCGGTGTGTTGATCTGTTGGGCGCAGGCTCAGCAGGCGAGGGTTGCTGCCCGGTTGGAGGAGCTTTTCGCCCGGGATATTGCCCGGGCTGCGGGCCGGGAAGATCCGGGCCTGGCGTTGTCCCTGGCTGCGGCGGAAGCGGGGGCGGTGTTGAACCTGCCGCATATGAGTGCGATGCGTTTGGTGAGCGAATCGTCCCGGTTGGGCCGGGATCATCCCCAGACGCTGGCCCGGTTGGAAGAGGGCCGGATCGGGTATCAGCATGCGCGGATCATCCTGGACGAAACCCAGCACGTGCCGGCCACCCCGGTCCTGGGCCCAGATCCAGACCTGCCCGTGACGGGAGCGGATGCCGCCGGTTTGGACGCAGGCACGGGCCCGGGTCGTGCGGGCATTGGTGGGGACGGTCAGCCGACGCTGCTGGATCTGCTGGACCCGGACCTGCCGGGCCCCGAAGGCCCGGACGGTGAGGCGGGCCTCGATCGCCCGAGGCCCGGCCCGGATGGCGTCGATGCCGCAGGCCCGGACGCAGCAGGTGAACCGGTGAATATGCGGCAGCGTTTCGAGGCTGACCTCTTGGGCAAGGCCGAGGGGCGGACGGCTGCGGGGTTCGGGAAGTGGGCCCGCCGGTTGCGGGAGTCCCGGTTCCCGGACACGGTTCCGGTCCGGCACCGGGATGCGCTGGAGCGGCGGCGGGTGTGTTTCGAGGCGCTGCCGGACGGGATGTCCTGTCTGACTGCGTTCCTGGCCGCGGAGCAGGGTCAGGCCGTCTACGCTGCGCTCTCCGGTGCGGCCAAGGCCGGGAGGGTAGCGGGTGATCCCAGGACTGTGGACCAGTTGCGTGCCGATGCTCTGGCGGCGGTCCTGCTCGACGGGAACCACCCCGGGGACCCGTCCTCTCCAGCCCGCCCGACGAGGCTGGCCGAACCCGCCCGTCGGAAGAAACCGGCTGAACCCGCCGGCCCGACGAACCCGGCTGAACCCGCCGGCCCGACGAACCCGGCTGAACCCGCCGATCCGACGAACCCGGCTGATCCCGCTTGTCCGGCAGCTTCCGCCGGGCTGCAGGATGGACACGGCCCTGCGACTCCTTCTTCTATCCCGTTCCAACCGCGGCCTGTCGTTCCCTCCCGAGCGAATACTGGGCGGCCGCTGGAGGACTCACCCGGCAGCTCCGCCACCGGCGGCAAAAACGGTATTGGCGGCATTGGCGGCAAAGCCGCCACCGGCGGTAAAGACGGCGGTGGCGGCAAAGGCGGTATCCATGGTAACGACAGCCACGTCAGTGAGGCGGGCGGCACTACGCCGCCGGGACGCCATGCCCGGCGGGCGGAGCGGCACCGCGAACGGACCCGCGTGAAGACCGAGGTGATGGTGCTGATCAACGCCGATACCCTGGCCGGTCTCAATGATTCACCGGCAGAGTTGAACGGGTACGGGCCGATCAGTGCCGAGGCCGGACGGCGGATGATCCTTCAGGCCCTGAGCTGGACACCGCTGCTGCAGGACCCGGCCTCCGGGGAAATCCTGGGAGTGGGACGACGGCGGCGGATCCCGGCCGGTCTCAAACGCTGGCTCCAGGCCCGGGACGGAACCTGCCGGTTCCCCGGATGCGCAGTTGATGTGACCCGGTCCGAGATCGACCACACCATGCCCTGGGCCCGTGGCGGTCCGACCGAGCATTCGAACCTGGAGCATCTCTGCCCTAAACACCACCGGTTCAAGACCCTGGGGCATTGGAAGGCCCGCCAACCCGAACCCGGCCTCATCGAATGGACCTCACCAGCGGGACGTACCTACCGCACCAACCCGGCCCTCGATCATCAGAACAAAGACTCGGCACCCGGTGAGGGAGCATGGCGGTCGGCTCTGTGGACGTCGCCCGTCGACGAAGCCACGCGGCCTGCACCAAAGGATGCGCCAGCACCTTTCTAAGGCGCCGTCCAGGGTTCAGGGGTGCTGAGAGATGTGCGGCTGCGAACTGCCCATGTTTCCGGGTCGCGGATTGGGCTCGAAGTGGGACCGAGGATGGCTGGCTCCACCCGGGTGAGGCGCGGGGACACGGGGACGGCCTGGTCTATGGGTGGGGCGAGGAGACGCCTCCTCAGCCAGCTTTCCCCACGCACCCGTGGTCCAAGCCACCGGCCTCCTGTGCCCCGACTCACAGGCCGTACCTGAAGGGCCTGGATGGTCCCCAATGGCACGATAGAAGGCGATGAAACTCTTTAGACGCCCGAAAAAACCGGGTGTGGTGCCCATGCCGCTGTGGCTGCAGGGAATGTTCGAACTGGGGCAGGCAGCAGTGCTGTCGGCCCTGGTAGTCATCCTGCCCCTGACCGGTGTCTGGGCAGCGAACGGATTCTCTGACCGCGACTACGCTTCCCTAGCCCGCCTAAGCGGCCAGGCATGGCTGCTCCTCCACGGAGTTCCGCTGTCGCTCACGTTCCCGGCAGGAACAGTCGGGCCGGAAGAAAGCGGGGGACTGTTGTCCCTCATTCCCCTGGGCCTGACACTCATTCCGTTTTTCCTCTGCTGGCGTGCCGGACGCCGGCTGGCCCGTGCCTCCTATACCGACCAGCTCTGGCAGGCGCTGCTGGGCGCACTTGGCACCTACGCCCTGCTTGGCGTCGTGGCCGCCTACTTCTCCGCGAACGATGACGTGAGCATCTCGCTCGTCGCCGGAGCACTCGTGCCGCTGATCTCTGCGGGCCTCGGCGTCATCATTGGTGCACACCGCGAGGCCGGCTCATGGGTGCGGCTGATCGGGATGGACCTGACAGACTGGATCGCGCGGACCAGCCAGCATTCCCGCTGGGCAGGTTCCTACCTTTGGGCCGCCGTCCGCGCGGGTGTGGTGGGGATCAGCGCGGCATTGGGGCTGTCGGCCCTGCTCCTGGTCGCCGTGGTGGTCCTGAACTGGGCGGAGATGGTTGCCATCTACGAACGGCTCGACGCCGGCATCATCGGCGGAATCGTGCTCACCGTGGCCCAGCTAGGCCTGATCCCTAACTTCGTGGGCTGGACCCTGTCCTGGGCCTCGGGTGCCGGATTCGCCCTCGGCGCCGGCAGCACGATCAGTCCTCTTGAGACGACCGTGGGGCCGCTGCCTGCCATGCCGATCCTCGCGGTCCTGCCCAGCGGCCAGCTTGAATTCGCCTACGTGGCCTTGATCATCCCGGTCGCGGCGGGCGTGCTGGCCGGCTGGTGGTTCCTCCGCGAGGGCGAGAACCACTTCGACGAATGGCTGGGCATCAAGGTCCATGCCCGCTGGTTCACGGCCACGGCATCGACGCTCTGCCTCGGCGGAATCATCGGGATTGCCTCCGGGGTCATGGCCGCGGCCGCGGCATGGATATCCAGCGGATCACTCGGGATCGGACGCTTCACGGAGATCGGACCGGACCCGCTGTGGACCGGAATTTGGGTAGCCGCGGAAGTCGCCGTCGGCGTCGTTATCGGTTATGCGGCCGGCCCCTGGCTGGAGCGAGGAAGGTCCCGGCGCCCCGGGGTAGCAGCGGAAGCGCTGGACAACGCCTAGGCAACACCGCCCAAGCATCAGCCGCGGCAACGCCTCAGCATCATCCGGCGGGGCGGCCGCCCTGGTAGGTGTGAGACCACGGCCCCGGTCGGGCACCCTGGCCGGCGCCCGCTGGTCAGCGCCCGGCCCCGGCGCCCGGAAGTCGTCGGCGGCGTCGGGCACTGTCATCGACTACGGCTCGGGAATCATTCCGCCCAGGGACATGAAGTCCTTCACGCACGTTTCGGTGGCCTGGACCGTCAGGGCCGACTGCATGCAGGTCTCGTATTGGGCGGTGAACGGCCACAGGGCCACCATGGCCGCCAGACCCAGGGTCATAAAGGCGGTTGCCGCCAGTCCCAGGGAAACAACGAGCCGAAGCATCCGGTGCATTCCGTAGCGGACGATCTTGACCATGGCCATGATGCCGACAACCAGTGCGGCAATACCCAAAGCCAGCGGCAGGAGCTTCCAAGGCAGGGCGAGCTCGGAGCAGATCAGCATCCCCGCGAGCAAAGCGATAAACACCCAGAGGTAGGACCTGGCCTCCTTGGACTGCGCCTCGGTCGGCTCGGGCTTGCGGGTAGCCGGAGGGAACGGCGGTCGCGCGTGAAGTGGAGGGCCGTCGTTGTTCATGGATTAAGCCTAGGCGACGCTTGGACTTAAGGTTGACACATGCGAATTGTTGTACTGGTCTCCGGCACCGGCTCAAACCTCCAAGCTGTCCTCGACGCCATCGCCGCGGATGATCTGGACGTTGAGATCGCCGCCGTGGGAGCGGACCGCCCGGGCACCTACGGCGTCGAGCGCGCGGCAGCCGCGGGTTACGACACGTTCGTCGTTAACTTCCGGGATTACCCGGTCCGCGCCGATTGGAACCGTGCCCTGACGGACAAAGTCGCGTCCTACCAGCCCGACGTCGTTCTCTCCTCGGGGTTCATGCGGATCGTTGATGAGCACTTCATCAACACTTTCGAAGGCCGCTACCTCAACACTCACCCGGCGCTGCTGCCCGCCTTCCCGGGAGCCCACGGCGTCCGCGACGCCCTCGCCTATGGCGTGAAGGTCAGCGGCTGCACGGTGCATATTGCCGACGCCGGGGTGGACACCGGCCCGATCCTCGCGCAGGCGGCAGTGGAGGTGCTCGACGACGACACCGAGGAATCCCTGCATGAACGGATCAAGGTCCAGGAACGCCGGCTGCTGATCGAAACCCTGCGGCAGATGAGCACCGCCGGAGTCCCGTCGCTGCCCCAGCGCTGACTGTACGACGGCGCGACGGCGGCCCAGCACCTGACCGCGCCCCGTCCCGCTGGTCCGACGCCGCGTGCCGCGCCGCATCCCGCTGGTCCGACGCCCCGTCCTGTTAGCTGCTGCATCCCGCTAGTCCGACGCCGCGTGCCGCGCGCTGCCCCGGCCCGCTAGTCCGACGCCCCGTCCCGTTAGTCCAGTGCCGCGCCTCGGGTCTCCGGGGAGAAGCGGGCCATCCACAGCACGGCAGCGAGCACCAGCACGCCGGCCACCGCGAAGGACAACGGCAGTCCCAGATACGGCCAGAGTACCGAGACAAAAAGCAGGGGGCCCAAACCGGCGCCGACACGGGACACCGTTGAGGCCCAGCCGAAGCCGCTGCCCCGCAGCCGGGTCGGGTACAGCTCGGACACGTAGGTATAGAGCACCGGAATGGCCACCTGCACCACGAACCCGTAAATGAGCAGCCACGTGGTCGCCGCAGCGGGAACCTCGACCACCAGGGCCACCACCACCAGGGATGCCGCTGCAAGCGGACCGGTGACGGCCAGCAGCCACTTGCGGCCGACCCGTTCCACCAGCAGGGCCGCGGCAACAACGCCCAGGAGGCCGACGGCGGCCATGCCGGAGGTGGTGAGGAAGGCCTTGTATTCGGCGTAGCCTGCGTCCACCAGGATCTTCGGCATCCACTGAAGGGCCAGATAGTAGACAAGCAGGATGGTCAGGAACAGGGACCAGGCCGTGACTGTGGATTTGGGATTCGACCGCCAGAGGTCGCCAAGCTGGGTCCCCACAGTTTTGAGGGAGAACTTCTCCGCCGGTTCAGGGTCTGGCAGCCGCCATTCAGTCTGTGTTCCGCCCGTGCGAGCGATGAGGTCATTGATGACGGCGCGGGCTTCTTCGGTACGTCCTTTGCGGACCAGGAAGAGCGGAGACTCCGGTACCGATCGGCGCACCCAGAACACCAGCAACGCCGGCACCACCATGACCAGCATGGTCCAGCGCCAGTCCGCGACGGTCGCCATAATGATGGCGGAGGTGACACCGCACAGGGCCGCGCCCACCGGCCACCAGCCGTCCATGGCGGTGAGTACCCGGCCGCGCTGCTTCCGCGGCGTGAACTCCCCGACCAGGGCGTAGTCCACTGGCACGCATCCGCCGAGGCCGACGCCGGCGAGGAAGCGGAACACACAGAACCAGCCAAGATCCGGGGCGAAGGCGCCCAGGACGGTGAAGATCGAGAAAATCAGCAGGGTGGCCGTGAACGCCTGTTTGCGGCCGATCGCGTCGGCAATCGATCCCCAGACAAAAGCGCCGATGGCCATGCCCAGCAGGTTGGCGGTTCCGATCCAGGCCGCCTGCGCCGGCACGAGGTTCCATTCCTGGGACAGCAGCGGGATCAGGATGCCATTGAGGGTGACGTCCCAAGCATCGAACATAAAGCCGAGGCCGCCGATCAGGAAGATCTTGCCCTGGACCCGCCAGCGCCAGGGCAGGTTCTGGACTACCTCGTCACCCGCAGGCAGGGCGTGGGTTGTCGTCATCGAGGCAGCCTTCCGGAGTAGTAAAAGGGGAGTTAAGGTCAATTTCGTCGGAACTCGTAAAACTGTACAACGGATTCGCCGGAACTGCGCCCGGTGCCGCCAATTCGGAATCTTTCAGGCCGCCGCGTGGCCGGCTGCATCCGACTCCCGTGCGGGCCCGGATCCGGCCCGGATCCGGCTCCGGCCAGATCCGGCGGGCGTGGCGGTGAGGGGCCTGGTTGTCGA
>NZ_DALZXY010000128.1:0-6593 GCF_031988865.1 Arthrobacter sp. | reverse complement strand
TACCGCCACGGGTGCCGCCAATCAGCAACCCCAATCCGCGCGCCACGGATCAGCCGGCACGGGCCAGCCTTTGGGTGTGGTTAACGAACCCTGCAGTAATCGGTGGATGGGGGCCTTAGTCGACTGCGAACCGCAGCTCAGCTGCACCGCCGTTGAACTGTGTGGTGCCGACCAGGTGCATCCGGCCGGTGGGGCTCGTGACGGGCAGCAGGCGGCGGCCGGACCCCAGCGCAACGGGCATATAAGTGATCCATAGTTCATCCAGCAGGCCGGCATCAGCGAACTGGGCGGCAGTGTTGCCGCCGCCGATTACCCAGACGTTTCGGTCCTCGGCGAGCGCCGACGCCTGTTCCAGGACGGGCTGCACGTCCCCGCTAACGAAGCGCACACCGCTGGCGGGCGGCGCTTCTAGGTTCCGGTGCGTCAGCACCAGGCAGGGCAGCTCGCCATAGTCCCAGGTATCCGGCTGCTCGGCGCGGAGCCAGTCGTAGGTCTCGGCGCCCATGATGATCGCACCGACCCCGGACATAAAGCGGTCGTAGTGTTCCTGGAAAGAATCGAAGCCGAAGGCCAGGAGCCAGTCCAAGCTGTTGTCCTCGGTGGCGATGAAGCCATCCAGTGACGAAGCAACGTAATAGATGACTTTTGCCATGCCTAGAGAATACCGGGAGGGCAGGGCCGGCGGTTAGGGCGGGGCCTGCTGAAGGCGTAAAGGATACCCATTAGCCATCGGCGTCGATTGCGGAGCCGCACTGCGTTCGGGGCGCAACGCCTGTCCTATAGATGCATATGCATGTAGTGTTAGTGGGAACAGTTCGCGTCCGGAAAGGGCTGGGATACATATGAGCAACGTAGAGACTGCGCCGGTTGAGGTGGAGTGCGCCGCCGCGCCTGCGGATACCGCCGTCGAGATCCATGCTCCGCGCGATGTCCCGCTGGGCGGGCCGCGTGCGATGCCCGTCCGCCGCACGCTGCCGCAGCGAGGGCGCAGCCTGATCGGCGCCTGGTGTTTCGTGGACCATTACGGGCCCGACGACGTCGCACTCACCGGCGGTATGGTGGTTCCGCCCCATCCGCACACCGGGCTGCAGACGGTCAGCTGGCTCTTCACCGGCGAAATCGAGCACCGCGACAGCACCGGAGCCCACGCCATGGTGCGGCCGGGTGAACTCAACCTGATGACTGCCGGCCGCGGCATCGCGCATTCTGAAGTCTCGACGGCGGAGGTCAGCATCCTCCATGGCGTCCAGCTCTGGCTGGCCCTGCCCGAGGCAGCCCGCGGCACGGAGCCGCGGTTCGACCACTACGTTCCGGATGCCATCGGCGGTCCCGGCTGGGAACTGCGCGTTTTCCTTGGAGCGCTCGCTGGCTCAACGTCCCCGGTGGAAACGCATTCCCCGATCCTAGGCGCGGAGCTGGTCCTGGCACCCGGAGCCAGTGTGGTGTTCGACGCCGATCCGCGGTTTGAGTACGGCCTGCTCGCGGACACGGGGCCACTGGAGTTCCAGGGGGCCGCCGTCGCGCCCGCAGAGCTCGCCTACCTGGCCCCGGGCAGCCGAACGCTGCGGATCAGCGCACCGGCGGACACTCCGGCCCGGGCGGTGCTCATCGGAGGTGAACCCCTCGGGGAGACGATCGTGATGTGGTGGAACTTCATCGGCCGCAGCCATGAGGAGATCGTCCAGTACCGCCGTGACTGGCAGCAGCACATCGGCGCTGAAACCCACCCGGGCGCGGAACCCGCCAGCCGGTTCGCCACCGTCCCAAATGATCCGCTGCCCCCACTCCCGGCTCCGGTCCTGCCCAACGCCCGGCTCCGGCCGCGCCGCTAACCCAAAAGGACCACTAACCCAAAAGGACAGGCAAAATGCAGATCCAGGACAACCCGGCGCAGCTGCGCTTCGAAGACGGGGGCCGGGCATGAGCGGCAACCGGGTCTTCATCGACAAGGAGCACCGGCCGATCTACCAGGCGCTGGCGGCCACCGCAGCCGCAGTGCGGACAGCGGCCGAGGAAGCCGGGATGGACCGGATTCTGATGGAGCTGGTCAACCTGCGCGTCTCACAGCTCAACGGCTGCGCCTACTGCCTGGACCTGCACACCCGGTTGGCGCTGGAAGCAGGGGAGACGTCCCAGCGGCTGGCCGTCCTGCCGGCCTGGCGGGATACGGCCGTTTTCAGCGACACCGAACGGGCAGCCCTGGGGCTGGCGGAAGCGCTGACAATCCTCCCCGGCGGGGAACAGCGCGAAGAAATCTTCGCCAAATACCAGGGGCTGCTCAGCGCCGAGCAGTTCTCCGTCCTCAGCTGGGCGGTCGTGACGATGAACGCCTTCAATCGGGTCTCCATCATCAGCGGGCATCCGGTCAAGCCGCGCTGAGCTGAGCTTGGGCCGCCCTTGAACCGAACCGGGGTTTTCCCCACAGCCGGGGAAATGCAATAGTGAGCCATACCGTAAGCATGCTGATTACAGGAGGCATCCATGGCAGAACGGCTCGTTGCAGACCTGATCGTCGAACGGCTGAAGGCCTGGGGAGTGCAACGGATTTTCGGTTACAGCGGCGACGGGATCAACACCGTCCTCGGTGCACTGCGCCGCTCCGGAACACCCCGGTTTGTGCAGGCCCGGCATGAGGAAAACGCCGCCTTTATGGCTGTCGGGCATGCCAAGTACACCGGTGAGGTCGGGGTGATGCTCTCCACCCAGGGACCCGGGGCCGTGCACCTGCTCAACGGCCTGTACGACGCGAAACTGGACAGCGTCCCGGTCGTCGCCATTATCGGACAGCAGTCCCGCACTGTGCTCGGTTCGGCGTACCAGCAGGAAATCGACCTGCTGAACCTCACCCGCGACGTCGCCTCCTTCCGCCAGCAGGTCAACAGCCCCGAACAGCTGCCGCTGGTGCTGGACCGGGCGTTCAAGGCAGCACTCACGGACTGGGCCCCCGCCGTCGTCATCATTCCGCATGACATCCAGCAGGCCCCGGCCCCGGAACTGGAGCAGGAACACGGGATTATGCACAGTGCACCGGTCTGGAGCTCCCCGCGGCTGGTGCCGGCCTCCGCCGATCTCGAAGCAGCGGCGGCGCTGATCAACGACGGCGAGCGGGTAGCACTGCTGGTCGGCCAGGGCGCCCGGCAGGCCCGCAGGCAGGTGGAAGCGCTGGCGGACAAAATCGGTGCAGGCATCACGACGTCGCTGCTGGGCAAGCCCTATGTGGATGAATCCCATCCGCTGTCCGCCGGGGTGATGGGACACCTGGGGACCAGCGCGAGCGGATTCGTACTGGGGGAGTGCGACACCCTGGTGATCGTCGGCTCGGATGACCCCTGGTCGGAATTCTATCCACCGCCCGGGGCCGCGCGTGCGGTGCAGATCGACGTCGACGCGGCCGCCATCGGCAACCGCTATCCCGTGGAAGTGGCGGTCACCGGCGATGCGGCGGCCAGCCTCGATGCCCTGCTGCCGCTCCTCACCTCCCGGGCCGAATCCCCATGGCGGAGCAGAGTGGAAGAAGGCGTCCGGCGCTGGAATCGGCTGGCTGCCGAACGTGCTGCGACACCGGCCCGCCTCGTCAACCCGGAACTCGCGGTGCGCGAACTCAGCGACCGGCTGCCCTCCACTGCCCAGGTGGCGGTCGACGTCGGCAGCATTGTGTACTGGTACGCCCGCCAGCTGCGCCTCCCCGAAGGTGTTCCCGCCCACCTCTCCAGCACGCTCGCCAGTATGGGCTGCTCGATCCCCTATGGACTCGCCGCGAAACTCGCCGACCCGCAGCGTCCGGTGGTAGCGCTGACTGGTGACGGTGCCATGCAGATGGCTGGCCTGTCCGAACTGATTACGGTCAGCCGGCTCTGGCCGCAATGGGCGGATCCCCGGTTCGTGGTGCTGGTGCTGCATAACAACGAACTGGCCGAGGTGACGTGGGAACAGCGGGAAATGGAGGGAGATCCCCGGTTCGAGAAGAGCCAGGCCCTGCCGGACTTTTCCTTCGCACGCTACGCCGAACTGCTGGGACTTCAGGGCATCCGGGTTGATGACCCGGCCCAGCTCGGTGCAGCGTGGGACGCGGCCCTGGACGCGGACCGGCCGGCCCTGATCGAGGTTATGGCCGATCCGGACGTCCCCCTGCTGCCGCCGTTCCCGGCCGGCAAGGAGAAGGGCCGGACGATGATGGATGCCCTGGCACAGGAGGGACCGGACACGCAGCACGCCCGGGAACTGCTCCGGACATACCTGGTCCAGGAGGAAAAGCTGGGCAAACCCTGACAGCTCCCCACCGAGAGCGCAGTTTCTGCTCTCGGCGGGGATGGCACCGCTCCCGTCCTTGGGCCGCGGCCCCGCTACTGCTTCATCGGGGCACCGAGTTCCACTGGTTCGTCGTCGTTGAAGTACGCCGATTCCGAGTGCGCCGCGAGGTCGATGCCCTTCACCTCGTGTTCCTCGGGGACGCGCAGTCCCATGACCAGGTCCAGGACCTTGGCAATGCCCCAGGTCAGGACGAAGGAGTAGGCCAGAACCGCCACGGTGGCCACCGTCTGGATGCCGAGCTGGCCCCAGCCGCCGCCGTAGAACAGTCCGCTGACCCCGCTGGGAGCGGCCTCCGTGGCGAAGAAACCGATCAGCAGGGTTCCGATCACGCCGCCGACCAGGTGAACACCAACGACGTCGAGCGAATCGTCGTAGCCGAGGCGGAATTTCCACTCGATCGCCAGTGAGCAGACCAGTCCGGCAATCGCGCCGATTGCCACCGCGCCGAGCGGGCTGACCGCACCGCAGGCCGGGGTGATCGCCACGAGCCCCGCGATCAGGCCGGAGGCCGCGCCGAGAGTGGAGGAGCGTCCCAGCCGCAGCCGTTCCATGAGCGCCCAACCCAACAGCCCGGCGGCAGCGGCGACGGCGGTGTTCAGGAAGACCACGGAGGCGGTGTGCCCGGCGCTCAGGGCCGATCCGGCGTTGAAGCCGTACCAGCCGACCCATAGCAGGCTGGCCCCAAGGATCACCAGCGGACGGTTGTGCGGGCGGCTGACGATCTGCGGCCAGCCCCGGCTGCGGCCAAGGACCAGGGCCAGGGCGAGGGCCGCGACACCGGCGTTCATGTGGACGGCGGTTCCGCCGGCGAAGTCGATGGCGCCGAGGGTATTCGCGATCCAGCCGCCGGTGACCGTGCCGTCTTCGTTGTCGAACGCGAAGACCCAGTGCGCCACCGGGAAATAGACCAGCGCGGCCCAGAGCCCGGCGAAGACCATCCAGGCCCCGAACTTCATCCGCCCAGCAGCGGCTCCGGCCACCAGGGCTGTGGTGACGCAGGCGAACATCAATTGGAAAGCAGCGAAGAGGGCCACCGGGAGTGTTGCCGACGGGTCATCGGTGAGCAGCTGTTCCAGGCCGAAGAACTCGAGCGGGTTTCCGAGCAGCCCCAGGGAACCGAGCGAGTTGCCGAACGCGGCCGAGTACCCAAATAGCACCCACAGGATGGCCACGAGGCTGGCACTGCCAAAGCACATCATCATCATGTTGAGGATCCGCCGTGAGCCCACCATTCCGCCGTAAAAGAATGCGATGCCGGGGATCATGAGGCAGACCAGGGCCGAGCTGGCCAGCAGCCAGGCAGTGTTTCCTGAGTCCATGAGCGAACTCCAATCCGGTTCGTGCCGGCGCTGGGCCGGGCGGGTTTGGGGGTGGAGAGGGGAATGCGTGTGGAAAGGGGTTTGCGTGAAGAGGGGAATGCGTGTGGAAAGGGGCGTGCGTGTGGAAAGGGACGGACCATTCGGGCCGAGACACTGTGGGGTCGGGACCTTGTGGGGAGTAGAGATCTTGCGGGCCGGTTCCGCACTTGGGATGCCTCACTGGGATGCGGTCCTACCGGCAACTGCGGGTAGTCGGTCCTGCCGGGCAGTGCTGCCACGCACTGCCCGGCACAAAGGGTCTGGGTCCCGTGTTGCACAAGGCCGATCGCAGACCCGGTTGTCGGCTTGTCGGCTTGTTGGCCAGCCGGCTTAGGTGGGGGAGTCGGGGGCCGGAGCAGCGCCTCTGCAGCAGCGCTGTGCCTGCACGGATCTGGTGTGCAGGAGAATCATGTGTGGCCGGCATCGGGTGGCGGAACTTCGTCCGGAAATGCGGCGTCCATTTAGGTTAGGCGGCACCGTGTTACAGCTGGCAGCCCTTGCATGTTATCGCTGTGTTAACAAGTGCTGGGAGGCTGCTGGTTGAATCCTGATGGGGTGTTGGCGGAGGGCTGTCCGCCTCGGACGTGTGGCGGCACCCCTGGAAGTGGCTGCGCGGCGGCGAGCCGGGCCGGACCACGCAGCGGGCTGGGCCAGCGGCAGTGGCACCTTGCCGCGAAGGACCTATCTAGGTTGCGGCCTACCTCATCCCACATCGCGTGCGCAGATCTGGCGGGTAACTGGCCGCCGCAGCCGCCACAACTGCGCACCCAGTCACCATACGATCCGCCCCAGTCACCAGTGCGCAGATCTGACGGGTAACTGGCCGCCGCAGCCACCATACCTGCGCATCCAGTCACCAAACGAGCTGCCTTAGCCGCCCAGTGCGCAGATCTGGCGGGTAACTGGCCGCCGCAGCCGCCACAA
>NZ_DALZXY010000127.1:0-6629 GCF_031988865.1 Arthrobacter sp. | reverse complement strand
AGGCTGGTCTCGCCGTCCTTCTCCTCGTCATGTTTGTGCGGGGGATAGGAGGACCAGTTGCCGGCCGGCGTGATGACCTCGCAGACAATAAACCGGTCTGCCTCCAGCGCAGCGGGGGTGCCGAAATTGTGCACCTGGCGGGAGCAGTTGCCGGATCCCCGCAGCTCCACCGGGGTATCTTCTGCCTTGATCAGGCGGACCGGATAACTGGCCTTGGCGGGTGCGAGTGCCACCGCCACGCGCCCGCCCGCTGCGGACGTGATGGCAGCGGCGGTGCCGATGCCGGTGTACAGCACGTCTGAGGGCCCCGCGAAGACGGATTCGCGTCCACGGAGTACATAATCGACGTCGCCCACTGTCACGGTGAAGGTGCCCTCCAGCGGGATCACGATCCGTTCCTCGGGTTCGGCGGCCAGCTTCACGGCTTCACCGGGACCGAGCTGGGCAACCTTTAGTCCGGTATGGGCCCATCCCTCCACCTGGACGGGGCTGTCGGCGGCTCCGAGGGAAACCTGCCAGGCTCCGTCGCCTGCTGTTCCGAGCGGGTACACCCATTGCGGGGCTTCGGGCATCGTGCTGCCTTTCGTAGCGGGGATGGAGGAAGTCAGCGCTGGACCAGCGTCATCTCAAAGCTGTAGGAGTCCGCACGGTAGACGTGGTGACCGGTTTCAACGTTGCGTCCGACGTCGTCCACAGCCGTCCGCTCCATGGTCACCAGCGCCGCGCCGGTGCCGGTTTCGAGCAGACCGGCCTGGCGTTTGTCCGCCACCCTGGCGCCGATGCGCTGATTGGCGAGCCGGAAGTTCACTCCCGCATCCCGCAGGATCTGGTAGAGGCCAAGCTTCCGCAGGCCCTCTTCAGTGATTTCCGTGATGTCGTCGCGGACCCAGTTCTCCATCAGCGCCAGCGGTTTGCCGTCGACGCTCCGCAGCCGGGTGAAGTGGTAGACATTGACGCCGGCCGGCAGGTCAAGGGACTGCGCGATGGATGGATCGGCCTTGCCGTGCCGGAACTCCAGGACCTCGGTGGTGGGTTTTTGACCGGTCCGCTGGAGATCGTCGAAGAGGCTGGAGAGCTCAAGGTTCCGGCGCACCTGGCTGGAGACCACCTGCGTCCCGACGCCGCGCTTGCGGACCAGGAGGCCGGAGCGGACCAGCTCATCCATGGCCTTGCGCATGGTCGGCCGTGACAGGTTGAGCTTGCTGGCCAGATCGATCTCGTTGTCCAGCCGGGAGCCCGCTTCAAGAGTGCCGCTGTGAATGGCAGCCTCGATGCCTTGGACTACCTGGTGGTACAGGGGCACCGGTGAGGACCTGTCAATCGGGATGTTGAGCTCCACGCCCATCGTTGCTCCCCTGCCTGCGTCTAGGTCATAGGTGGTAAGTGTAAATGTCAGGACAACCTGCTTTAGGACGATGGTATCAGCGACGACTGTCCCTTCTACAGGCCTGCCAGCGCTTCCAATGATCCTGTTGAGAGGGCGATTCAACGTCCGCCCCAGCGGCCGCACCCTATTGTGAATATGTCCTGACATACTGTTGACTTCTGTGATTCAGGTCACCATGCTTAGTCCCTGAGGAGCTGAACCGGGACGAAGATGCCCTGGAGCGTTCCACCGGTCTTCCGGCAAGGCCGGTTCACGAAGACAAAGGAGAAACTCGTGTCACAAAAGCTTTCGTGGCGGAAACTTGCGGCCGCGGCGGTCCTGCTTCCCGCCCTGGCCCTCACCGCCTGCTCCAGCTCCGGCGGCCGCGCTCCAGATGCCGCCGATGAAGGCGGCGGCGGCGACGTCGCGGGCACTGAGCGCATGCGCATCGCCCTGATTACGCACGCCGCACCCGGGGACACGTTCTGGGACATCGTGCGCAAGGGGGCGGAAGAATCAGCCGCCAAGGACAACGTGGAACTGCAGTACCTCTCCGATCCGGAGGGCGGCCGCCAGGCACAGCTCATCGAACAGGCAGTGGACCAGGGCGTCGACGGCATCGCCGTCACGCTCGCCAAGCCCGACGCACTGGCTTCCGCCCTGAAGAAGGCCGCTGATGCGGGTATCCCCGTGGTCAGCCTCAACGCCGGCGAGGACCGTTACGCCGAACTCGGCGCGTTCACCCACTTCGGCTCAAACGAGCAGCTTGCCGGTGAAGCCGTCGGCAACCGGCTCGCCGCGGACGGCTACAAGCACCCCATCTGCGTCATCCAGGAACAGGGACACGTTGGGCTGGAAGGCCGCTGCGCCGGTGTGAAGGCCATCGTCCCGGACACCGAAATCCTTTACGTGCAGGGCACTGACATGACCCAGGTCCAGTCCACCGTGACCGCGAAGCTGCAGGCCACGAGCGACGCCGACGTCATTATTGGCCTCGGTGCCCCGTACACACTGACCATCCTGCAGGCGAAGGAAACCGCCGGCAGCGATGCCAAGGTGGCCTCCTTCGACATGAACGCGGAGATGGCCCAGAAAATCGCAGACGGCGAAGTGATCTTCACCGTTGACCAGCAGCCATGGCTGCAGGGCTACGGAGCCGTGGACGCACTGTGGCAGAACAAGCGCGGCGGCTTCAAGATCGGCGGCGGCCAGCCGGTGCTGACCGGCCCGACCATCGTCGACCAGGACAATGCCTCCACCGTCCTCGAATTCGCCGAGCAGGGCATACGCTAAACCACCGGTCCGCTGCGGCGGAGCCGGTTCACGGTTCCGCCGCAGCATCCAAGGAGAACTGACATGACTCTTACTGCTTCCCCTCCCGTCGCGGATGAACGGGTAGGCAAAAAAAGCACGCTCAGCAGACTGCTGGGCCGTCCGGAGATCGGCGCGCTGGTCGGCGCCATCGCCCTCTTCATTTTCTTCGCAGCGGTTGCACCGGTGTTCCTGCAGCCAGGCTCCATTGCGACTGTGCTTTACGGCGCTTCCACCATCGGCATCATGGCCGTGGGCGTGTCCCTGCTGATGATCGGCGGCGAATTTGACCTCTCCACCGGCGTCGCGGTCATCAGTTCCGCCCTGATGGCCTCGCTGTTCAGCTGGTACTTCTCCACCAACGTCTGGATCGGCGTGTTCCTGGCGCTCGCGATGTCCCTGGGTATCGGGTTTATCAACGGCTGGATCCTGATCAAGACCAAACTGCCCTCCTTTATCGTCACGCTGGCCACCTTCCTGATGCTGACCGGCCTGAACCTCGGCCTGACCCGGGCCATCGGCGGCAGCGTGTCCACCCCGTCCATCGCCAGCATGGACGGCTTCGAAAGCGCTCGAGCCATCTTTGCCTCCTCCGTGAACATCGGCGGCATCGACGTAAAAATCACCGTCTTCATCTGGATTGCGATGGTGGCAGTAGCCTCCTGGATCCTGCTGCGCACCCGGGTAGGCAACTGGATCTTCGCCTCCGGCGGCGACGCCGATGCAGCACGCGCCGTCGGCGTCCCGGTAGTCCGAACCAAGATCGGGCTGTTTATGGGTGTCGGCTTCTGCGCCTGGGTGCTTGGCATGCACAACCTCTTCGCCTTCTCCACGGTCCAGTCCGGGGAAGGCATCGGCAACGAATTCCTCTACATTATTGCGGCCGTGATCGGCGGCTGCCTCCTCACCGGCGGCTACGGTTCGGCCATCGGCGGTGCGATCGGCGCCTTTATCTTCGGGATGGCCAACAAAGGCATCGTCTACGCCGAATGGAACCCGGACTGGTTCAAGTTTTTCCTGGGCCTGATGCTGCTTCTGGCCACGATCGTCAACCTCATGGTCAAGCGCCGGGCCGAGCAGCAGTAACCGAACGAGGAGCAGAAAGACATGACATCGATGGAAAACAACCACATTGCCCAGGACACCCTGCTCCAGGGGGAAAAAGACCCGCTGACCAGCACGCCTGTCCATCTCCTGGAACTGGACGCGGTGGGCAAGCACTACGGCAACATCATTGCCCTGCGGGACGTAACGATGGCGGTCGACGCCGGCCGCATGACCTGCGTCCTCGGGGATAACGGTGCCGGTAAATCCACCCTGATCAAAATCATCGCCGGGTTGCATAAACACGATGAGGGGACCTTCACGATCCTGGGCGAACCCCGGTCCCTGAGCTCGCCGCGGGAAGCCCTGGACGTGGGCATCGCCGCCGTCTACCAGGACCTCGCAGTCGTCTCGCTGATGCCGATCTGGCGCAACTTCTTCCTCGGCTCCGAGCTGTCCAAGGGCAGCGGCCCGTTCAAGCGGCTGGATGTCGAAAGGATGAAGGAGGTCACCAAGAAGGAACTGCAGGAAATGGGTATCGACCTGCGGGACGTGGAGCAGCCGATCGGCCAGCTCTCCGGCGGTGAACGCCAGTGTGTGGCCATTGCCCGTGCTGTCTACTTCGGCGCCAAGGTCCTGATCCTGGACGAACCCACGGCGGCCCTGGGGGTAAAGCAGTCGGGTGTGGTGCTCCGCTACATCCTGCAGGCCCGCGACCGCGGCCTCGGCGTCGTTTTCATCACCCACAACCCGCACCATGCCTTTCCGGTGGGGGACAGGTTCCTGCTGCTCAAGCGCGGCAAGTCCATTGGTTACTACAACAAAAAGGACATCACGCTGGAGGAGCTGACGGCGCAGATGGCCGGCGGCGCCGAACTGACGGAGCTTGCCCATGAGCTGGAGGCACTCGGCAGCCACAGCGACGTCGTCGCCCAGGTGGAGGCCGAAGTCGCGAACACCGAGGCACAGCGCGGCTAGGCGCTGCCTGCGATGAAGACGGTAACTCTCGGACTTGCCGGCACCGGCCGGATCGGCACCATGCACGCCCGGAACATCGCCGCCCTCAACGAGGGACTGGCCGATCGCGGCCTGCGAATCCGGCTGCAGCTTACCGACGTCGCCGCGGACCACGCGCGCAGGGTGGCGGAGGCGCTGGGCGCTGAATTTGTGCCGAGTGCGGCCCAGATGCTCGACGGCGGGGTCGACGGGCTGGTCATCGCCACGGGCACCGCTACCCACCCGGAGCTCATCCGTGCCGGGGTCGGCGCCGGTGTGCCGGTCTTCTGCGAGAAGCCAGTGGCCGGCGACGTCGCGGACTCGCTGCCCGTGCTGGACTACATCCGTGACCGCCAGGGTGTGGTGCAGATCGGCCACCAGCGCCGGTTCGACGCCGGATATCTGGAAGCCAAGCGGCGCCTCGACGCCGGGGCTGGATCCACTCCCTCCGGGCTGTTACCGGCGACATGTTCCCGCCCTCGGTCGACTTCCTGGCAACCTCCGGCGGGTTGTTCCGTGACTGCTCGGTGCATGACTTCGATATTCTCCGCTGGCTGACCGGCCGCGAGATCGTGGAGGTCTATGCCCGCGGCTCGAACAACGGGGATCCCGCGATCGGGGCCGTGGGCGACGTCGACACCGCGCTCGCCGTCGTGACGTTCGACGACGGCACGGTGGGCACCGTCTCGGCCACCCGCTACAACGGGGCCGGCCATGACGTGCGGCTCGAAATCCAGGGATCACAGTCTTCCGTGATGGTTGGACTGGATGAGAACACGGCGCTGCGCTCCACCGAGGCGGGCGTGGAGTTCCCGCAGGGGCAGGCGCACCAGACGTTCGCGGAGCGGTTCGACGCCGCCTATCGGGCGGAGATGCTGGCCTTCATCGAATTGGTCCAGGGCCAGCGGGAAAACCCCTGCACCCCGGAGGATGCCGTCGCGGCCTCCAAGGTGGCCGACGCCGCCCAGCTGTCCCTGGAGACCGGTATCGCGGTGAAGGTGGAGCCCTAAACCGCCGGCGCCGGCCGCCGGACCGTGAAGGCTTCGCGGAAGCGGTCGAGGGCCAGCGCACTGTCGGACTCGGCCCACGCCTCCATCCCGACCGTTCCCGTGTACCCGGCCTGCTCCAGGGCCCGGGCGACGGCAGGGTAGTTGATTTCCCCGGTCCCCGGTTCACAGCGCCCCGGCACGTCCGCCACCTGGATCTCTCCGATGTGCGGCAGGGCCCGGCGGAGCAGGTCGATCAGGTTTCCTTCGCCAATCTGGGCGTGATAGAGGTCCAGCATCATCTTCACGTTCGGATGTCCCACGGCCTCGACCAGGGCCAGCGTGTCCTTGGCCCGGGCAAGCGGAATGCCGGGGTGGTCAACAATCGTGTTGAGGTTCTCGAGCGTAATAACGATGCCGTGCTCCGCGCCGAGTTCGCCCAGTTTTTCCAGTGTCCGCAGCCCGGTCAGCCACAGCTGGCCGGTGGCGCGGAAGGCAGGACGGGCGGCCTGCCCGTCGATCAGCTCCGCCGGGTGGACCACCATGCGGCTGACGCCCAGCTCCAAAGCAGTGGGAATGAGCGCCCGGGCCGTGCGGATCACGTTCTGCGAGGTGTCCGGATCAATGACGCTGCCTGCGGAGTACCCGGTCATTGAGGAGAATACTGCTCCGGCGGCGGAGAGCCGCTCGACGTTGTGTTTGCGGGTATCCCAGAGCTCGACGTCGAAACCCGCGCCGGAGATCCGGCGCACGCGTTCCTCGAGGGGCAGGTCCAGGAAGACCATTTCCGCGCAGACCGCCAGGCGGAAGCCGGGGGTGTCCTGACGGGGGAGCGCGCTCACCGGGCAGCCGCCGGCACCGCTGCAGCTGCGGCGGTAGGTGCCGGGCCGGGGACGGGCTCAGTTGTTTTGACGGCCACCGGCGCG
>NZ_DALZXY010000126.1:0-6785 GCF_031988865.1 Arthrobacter sp. | reverse complement strand
GAACACGAATGGGTAGATTCCTCCAGCCCCGTTCGCGTCGGCATCTCCGCCGTCGCTGCTGACGCGCTGGGCGATGTGGTCTACGTTGACCTGCCCGCTGTTGGCGACACCGTGACCGCCGGCGAGACCTGCGGCGAGGTCGAATCCACCAAGTCGGTTTCCGACCTGTACGCACCGGTCTCCGGCGAAATCGTGGAAATCAACCAGGAGGCCGTGGATAACCCGGCACTGCTGAACGAAGATCCCTACGGCGCCGGCTGGCTGTTCACCGTCAACGTCACCGAGGAGGGTGAGCTGCTGAGCGCCGCCGAGTACGCGGAGAAGAACGGCGGCGAGCTGTGACCGATTACCTGAACGCCCACCTGGCGGAGATCGATCCGGAGGTTGCCGAGCAGATCGACAACGAGCGGCGCCGCCAGCAGGACGGCCTGGAGATGATCGCTTCCGAGAACCACACTTCGGTGGCGGTCATGGAAGCGCAGGGCTCCGTCCTGACCAACAAGTATGCCGAGGGCTACCCCGGACGCCGCTACTACGGTGGCTGCGAGTACGTGGACGTGATTGAACGTCTCGCGATCGACCGGGCGAAGTCCCTGTTCGGCGCCGGTTTCGCCAACGTCCAGCCGCACTCGGGCGCCCAGGCCAACGCCGCGGTAATGCACGCGCTGATTCGTCCGGGAGACACCGTCCTGGGCCTCTCGCTGGCCGACGGCGGGCACCTGACGCACGGCATGAAGCTGAACTTCTCCGGCCGGCTCTACAACATCGTTCCCTACGGCGTGGATGAAACCACCCACACCGTAAAGATGGACGAAGTGGAGCGCCTGGCCCGCGAGCACAAGCCCAAGCTGATTGTCGCCGGCTGGTCCGCGTACGCCCGCCAGCTGGACTTCGCCCAGTTCCGGCGGATCGCGGACGAAGTCGGCGCCTACCTGATGGTGGACATGGCGCACTTCGCCGGGCTGGTGGCCGCCGGCCTGCATCCCAGCCCGGTGCCGCACGCCCATGTTGTCACCTCCACCACGCACAAGACCCTGGCCGGTCCGCGCGGCGGCATCATCCTGTCCAACGACGTTGAGATTGCCAAGAAGATTAACTCGGCAGTGTTCCCGGGCCAGCAGGGCGGGCCGCTGGAACACGTGATTGCCGGGAAGGCCACCGCACTGAAGATTGCCGGCACCCCGGAGTTCCGGGAACGCCAGGAACGCACCCTGGCCGGCTCCCGGCTCCTCGCCGAGCGGCTGCTCGCCGCGGACGTGGCCGCCAAGGGAATTTCCGTGGTGTCCGGCGGCACCGACGTGCACCTGGTCCTGGTGGACCTGCGCAACGCGGAGCTCGACGGGCAGCAGGCCGAGGACCGCCTGGCGCAGATCGACATCACGGTCAACCGCAATGCCGTTCCGTTCGACCCCCGCCCGCCGATGGTGACCTCCGGCCTCCGGATCGGGACACCCGCATTGGCTACCCGCGGCTTCGATGAGGCAGCGTTCCGGGAAGTCGCGGACATCATCGCCCTGGCGCTGATTGCCGGCGACGGCGCGGACCTCAGCGCGCTGAAGGACCGCGTCCACGCGCTGGCCGCGGCACATCCGCTCTACCCGCAGGTCGCCGACCTCGCTGGAGCACCCACCCGCGTCTAGACGCGAACCAAAGGACATCCCATGGCTGTTGGCGTTTTCGACCTCTTCACCGTAGGAATTGGCCCGTCCAGTTCCCACACTGTGGGACCCATGCGGGCTGCCGCGGCCTTCAGTGGTGAGCTGGTCGACGCCGGTGTCCTGGCGTCCGTGGCCGGTCTCCGCGTGGACCTTTACGGGTCCCTCGCGGCGACCGGCCGCGGGCACGGTACCTTCCCTGCCGTCCTTTTGGGACTCGAGGGTTTTGCTCCGGAGGAGATCCTTCCGGAGCAGATGGAAAAGCGGCTCACCGCCATCGAATCTTCCGGAAAAATTGATCTGGGCGGACAGCTCGACGGCGGCGGCACCCGTCTCGAGTACGGCATCGAAGACATGGTCCTGCACCCGCTGACCGTGCTGCCGCGGCACACCAACGGCATCCGCTTCGCTGCCCTGGGCCCCGGCGGCAACCTGCTGCACGAAGCCACCTACTTCTCGGTCGGCGGCGGGTTTATTGTGCGCGACGGCGAAGAGGACGCTGCCGCGCAGGAACTCGCCGCGTCCAAAAAGCAGCTCCCGTACCCCTTCCGCACGGCCGCGGAACTGCTGGCCCATTGCACCTCCAGCGGCCTGGACATCAGCGGGGTCATGCTGGCCAACGAGCTGGTCTCCCGCCCGGAGGAGGACATCCGGGCCGGCCTGCTGCACATCCGCGACGTGATGGACGAGTGCAAGGACTCCGCGATCGCCCGCACCGGCCTGCTGCCCGGCGGACTGAAGGTCCGCCGTCGGGCACCGCAGTGGCACACCCGGCTGCGCCAGGAGGACCCCAACCGGGACCCGCGGTTCTGGCAGGAATGGGTCAACCTCGTGGCCCTGGCCGTCAACGAGGAGAACGCCACCGGCGGCCGCGTGGTCACCGCGCCCACCAACGGCGCCGCCGGCATCATCCCCGCGGTCCTGTTCTACGCGACGCACTATGCGCCTGGCATGGACACCGCCACGCAGGAGGTGAAGGACGACGCCGTCATCCGCTTCCTCCTCGCCGCCGGCGCCGTGGGGGTGCTCTACAAGGAACAAGCCTCCATTTCCGGCGCGGAGGTGGGCTGCCAGGGCGAGGTGGGCTCGGCGTCGTCCATGGCCGCTGCGGGACTGGCCGAAATCCTCGGCGGCACCCCCGAACAGGTGGAAAACGCCGCCGAAATCGCCATGGAACACAACCTCGGGCTCACCTGCGATCCGATCGGCGGCCTGGTCCAGGTACCGTGCATTGAACGCAACGCCATCGGCGCCGGCAAGGCAGTCAACGCCGCCAAAATGGCGCTCTGGGGCGACGGTGAGCACCGCGTTTCCCTCGACGAAGTCATCGTGACGATGCGGGAAACCGGCAAGGATATGAGCTCCAAGTACAAGGAAACCGCCATGGGTGGACTCGCCGTCAATGTAGTGGAGTGCTGACCCGCCGGGACGGTTCGTGGGTTGAGCCGCCCGGTGAACGGTGATAGACCGTAAGGACGCTTAGTAATTTGCCGACCGGAAGGAAAGCACCATGGCCGAACGCGGAAACAGCACCCACGGGCGCCGCATGGACGAGGAACTGAAGCACGAAACGCAGACCCTCACCCGGAACGCCGTCCCGGACACCCAGGAATGGCGGTCCCCCGAGCCCGTGGCCGATGACACGGACAGCGCCGAAGTCCAGGACGTGATGGGCACCGCCGCAAACCTGGAAGCCGGCGAAGCGGAGGAGGATTAGGGAATGCCGAAGACCAGCGCCAGCGGGAACACCAAAAAGAGCGAGCTGCCCTCGACCCTGCAGCGGTCGGATAAAAAAGCGCAGGACACTTTCGCGAAAACCTACGACTCGGCGATTGGCGAATACGGCGACGAGCAGCGGGCCGCGCAGACCGCATACGCCTCGCTCAAGCGCACACATGAGAAGGTCGGCGACCATTGGGAACCCAAGGACTCCTCCGGCCCGTCGGACCAAAAGGCCGCCGAGGGCCGGAACTCCAGTGCGGACACCGCCGGCGGGGTCGATGCCAACGCGTCGAAGGAACACCTCTACGACGTCGCGGCGCGGCTGGACGTTCCCGGACGCTCCACGATGGCCAAGGATGAGTTGGTCACCGCGATCCAGAAAGCCAACGAAAAGAAGACCCGGGAGTCCCGCAGCAAATAGGTACAGGCGCAAAGTCCAGGCCGACGGTTTGTCCGCCCGGCCTCCCTCCGGGAATATCCAGCCGGGGGACAGGCTTATGATTCATGCGTATGCATACAGCTGGATTGGCCGCAGCCAATCTGCCGCACCAGCATGAAAGGCCTCTATCCATGCCCAAGAAAATCGGCTTCCTCTCCTTCGGCCACTACCGCGATGTGCCAGGTGCCCGCGTGGGGACAGCCGGGGCCTCGCTGCGCGACAGCGTGGAACTGGCCGTTGCTGCCGAAGAGGCAGGGTTCGACGGCGCCTGGGTTCGCGTCCACCACTTTGATCAGTCACTCGCGGCCCCATTCCCGCTGCTCGCCGCGATGGCAGCACGGACCACCACGCTCGACGTTGGCACCGGCGTCGTCGACCTGCGCTACGAAAACCCGCTGTACATGGCAGAAGAAGCAGCGGCCGTCGATCTGCTCAGCAACGGACGGCTGCAGCTGGGGATCAGCCGGGGATCACCCGAACCTGCCGCAGATGGGCAGACTGTTTTCGGGTATACCCTCGGTGAGAACGAAACCTGGGCCGAAAACACCCGGGCCCGGGCCGACCTTTTCCGCCGGGCCATAAGTGGCCAGCCAGTGGCTCATTCACAGCCCGCTCTCAGCCGGGGGCTTGCGCCGGACCTGGCGGTCCAGCCCCAGTCGCCTGGGCTTCCGGACCGGATCTGGTGGGGAGCGGCCAGCTATGACTCTGGCCTGTGGACGGCCCGATCCGGCATGAATCTGCTGAGCTCCACGTTGCTGCTGGCGGACGACGGGCGTCCCTTCCATGTCCAGCAGGCTGACCAGGTGCGGGACTACCGCAAGGCCTTCGCCGAGTGCGGGCATACCGGACCAGGGCTCGCCGCAGTGACCCGCAGTGCCTTCCCGATCACCACGGATGCGGACAGGCGGTACTTCGGCCTGCGGAACGAGGCCCAGGAGGGTGTTGGCATGATCGACGGCCTGGCTGCGCGCTCGGGGCCGACCTTTGCCGGTGCCCCGGAACAGGTAGCCCGGCAGCTGGCCGCCGATAATGCAGTGGCGGAGTCCGACTACGTCCTGTTCGCGCTGCCCAGCCAGCTCGGCGTGGACTACAACGCGCATCTGATGCAAAACATCGCCGCCGTTGCCCGGGAACTGGGCTGGAAGGACTAACCCGCGCGGCCTAAGACATGGTGCCCGCTTTCTGCTCGGAAAGGGGCACCATGTTTTGTTGTGGTTTCAGCGGGGACGCCGGGAGCCTCCCCGGGAGAACTAACCCCGCGGCGGGAAGATCCCCTGCAGGGCAATGATGAAGTTGACCGCCAGATACGGGGGCATGTTGTTATGCGGCTGGTTGCCGCCCGCTACCCCCGTCGGTGCCATAGCAGCGCCTGAGCTGATGGTCCCGTAGCTGCCCCCGCGGGCAGGTGCCTTTCCTGCGGGCCGGTCGGAAACCTGCTCATCCGACCCGTACTGAGCATGTGCGTGGGCAGGCATCTCGTGCTGGCTTAGGACAACCGCTTCCTGGCCTCCGCGCTGTCCCTGGCTGTAATAGGAGCCGCTGGGAGATGGTCCCATATGGAGCGGAAAAGTGCCTTGGAGATTCGGCAGTGCGAAGGTGGTCACACCGTTCCCGCCGTACATGATTCCAAGCAGTGCAAACAGTGCACTGTTCTGCTGGATCGGCAGGATCTGTCCGTTGCAGTGTGCCCAGCCATCGGGGGCGAAATTGAACCCAACCATGCGGATCTCACCGAGATACTGATCGCTCATAACTGCTGTCCTTTGGGTAGGTGAGTAAACACGGCCAGCGCACGCCGCCCGTGTGAGGTCAGGAAGAGGTCCGCTGAGCCGATTCCCGGATGGCGGACGGAGTGGAGTCCTTCGGCGATGTCCGCGGAATCGGACTCCATCACCAGCCGGAAGCCCGCTGTGAAGTGCTCGACGCCGGCGAGCCGAACCTGTAGGCCGCCAACGGACAGGGTTTCGCCGACCAGCGGCTCCCACGTTTGGGCGGCATAAGGATCAGGTTGTCCGGCAGTGGCGTACGCCGGTACCCCGGTGGCTGCAATTGCTGCCAGCGCGGCCGTGCCGGCCAGGAATATCCGCCGGCTGGGTCTGCTGGCCGGCATCACGGCTGGGCACCGCTGAAGCCAAGTGCGTACCGGAGGTTCTTCACCGGCAGCCCGCCGGTGGAAGCGTAGCCGATGCTGACCGAGTCGCCGGCGGCGACGGTGACCGGTGTGGCCGGGGCGGTGCAGGCAGCAATCACGTCCGCAAGCGTGCAGGCCAGGCCGGTGTCCGCACCGTTGACCCGGACCGTGAGGATCACCGTGCCGGCTCGTGGGGTGACGGCGCCGGTGAAGCCGGAGAGGGTGCCGCCCAGGGGCAGTACCGTTGATGCGTCAGGCTCAGCGGCAACCGCCGAGGAGCCGGACAGCGGGATGAAGGCAGCGGCGTCCGCCGGATCGATGAACGGCAAGGACCCGGCGAAAACTGATCCGTCGCCGGGGGCTCCCTGGGGCCCCTGCGGCCCAGTCGGCCCTGCCGGTCCGATCGCTCCTGCCTGGCCGGCTGCGCCCTGGATGCCCTGCACACCTTGTGCGCCCTGCGCCCCTGCCGGCCCAACCTGACCCTGCGGCCCCTCCGGACCTATGGGGCCCTGTGGTCCGATAAGGCTTTGGGTTCCTCCGGGCCACGTGCCGGAGGCTTTTGGCCCGTAGACGGCGAAGGCCGTTGTATCCAGGTAGAAATCACCGTCCACGCCAAGGCTGGCAGCAGGCGCCCCCACGCCATTGCGGATGGTATTGCCGTCGCGGCCGGGAAGCCCGGGCGCTCCGTCAGCTCCGTCAGTTCCGTCAGTTCCGTCGGTACCGTCGGTGCCGTCGGTGCCGTTGGCTCCGGCTGGGCCTGTTGCTCCGGCGGGTCCCCGTGCACCGTCAGTGCCGTCAGAGCCGTCGGTCCCATCAGCTCCAGTTGGTCCGGCTGAGC
>NZ_DALZXY010000125.1:0-6798 GCF_031988865.1 Arthrobacter sp. | reverse complement strand
CCAGCGGGATACCCGTGTGGTGGGCTTCCATCACGGCGGGGAGCAGCTCGCCGACGGCGGTGCCCGACGTCGTCACCACGGCTGCCGGCCGCTGGCCGCCGCGGGCGAGGCCCAGCGCCGTGAACCCGGCAACCCGTTCGTCGATGCGGACGTGGACGTGGATCAGCTCCTGCACCTGCGCCTCGGCGAGGGCGTAGGCTAACGGGGCGCTGCGGGATCCGGGGGCCAGGACCACGTCCCGCACGCCAGCGGCGGCCAGCGCGGACACTGCGGAGCGGGCGGCCTGCAGGGAACTGAGGCTGCTTGCCGCGTTCGGCTCAGCGGCGCTGGCGGAAGACGGGCGGGGGTTGGTTCGGGGGGACTTCGAAGATCCGGTCACCCCTCCATCCTAGGGTTCGGCCCCGGGGCTGCGCCTAGCAGCGTCCCTCCCGGCAGCCGGTGTCCGGCCGGATGACCTTCTGCCAGCTCATGCCGACGGCGGCGTGAACTGGCTGATGGTGAACTCCGCACCCTGTGGGTCGCGGATCAGCGCCGTGCGCGCCCACAGCTCATCGCTCCGCGCCAAGATCCTGGCCCCGAGCCGCTCCGCACGAGCGGCCGACTCGTCCCGGTCTGCCACTGCGAACGAAACATGCCAATGCGGCAGCTCCCCGGGATCAACAGGCGAAACCCAGGCGATCGCATCCTCAAACCCGGAGGGGGTAGCGACCGATGCCTGCCGCTCCCGTATCCCGGGATCAACAGTCGCCTCCAGGTGGTCACCGTAACCGGGCCGGCGCACCAGCCAGCCGTAACCCAGATCGTCGATCTCCCAGTCGAACGCGCTGCCGTAGAACGCCCGCGCCGCCCCGACGTCGGGGGTATGGAGGTCGCTGAAATTCCAGGTTCCCGGCAGGTTAGCCACTTGGGATCCCAACCGGCGTCGGGCCTGCCAGATGCGGAACTCGGCACCTTCCGGATCTGCCAGTACTGCGGCGCGGCCGCCCTCACCGGCATCGGCAGGCGCGGACTTCACGGTTGCACCGGCGGATTCCAACCGCTGGGCCGCGGCGTCGGCGTCGTTGACGGCAACATAGGTGTTCCACACCGCGGCAGCCTCATCGGTGCCGGCCAGTCCGCCGACGTCCACGCCGTCGAGCCTGGCGATTAGGTAGCTCCCCGGGGCTCCAGCCGGCATGGCCTCCTCGAACGTCCAGCCAAAGAGTCCGCCGTAGAAGTCTGCTGCTGCGTCAATGTCGGGCTGCTCGGTGTCGATCCAGCTCGGCACACCCTCCGGATAGGTCCTTGGCGTCATGGTTTTCTCCCGTCCACCGGTTCAGCCTATTGGCCGGCGCCCCCACGGGGTACCCGGAGCGCTCTCATCGGCCCGCGAACTCGTTGGCCCATGCCTCGATGCTGGGGCAGCTTGCTGCCATTTCCTAGGTATCTCGGCGGCGCCCGGTGCGACCCGACTGCCGTTGCCGATCTCGGACCAGGTCAGCGCTTCCCTGGACGTCGGCGCCGGGAACCTGATGGTCTCTAGGTGGATCCTCTGACGCCCAAGGCTGCCAAGTAGATCCATTGAATGGTTCCCGTTGGTGCAATTAGCGGGAAGGACACGCACCGATGCACAAGAGACTACTGAACGGTTCAACCTTGCCTGGCCGCCAGCTGTGCGTGCACGCGGTCCAGCCGGTCAAGCCACCATTGCCGGCGCTCCGGGGCTGCGGCAAACCGCTGAAGCAGCGGCTCGGCTACCGGTACCTCGCGCACCGCCAGCGCACCGCCGTCGGGCACCAGCGACTCCTCGGTGACATCCCCCGCCATCAGGGACAGGGTCCCCAGCCCGCAGGCGTACGGGAGTTCGGGCAGAGCCGCCGCAAGTGCGACGCCGGCGCGGATACCCACGGAGGTGTCCAGGGCAGAGCTCACGACGGCGGGCAGGCCAGCCTCCGCGACGATTTCCAGGGCGCGGCGCACCCCGCCCAGCGGTGCCACTTTCACCACGATCAGATCCGCGGCGTCCTCACGGGCCACACGCAGCGGATCGGTTTCCTTGCGAACGCTTTCATCGGCGGCAATCAGCACGGGTACGCCGCGGCGCTGCAGTTCCAGCCGCACAGCGCGCAGCCCGGCGATCTCCGGCACGGGCTGCTCCGCATACTCCAGCCCCGCTTCGGCCAGGGATTCCAGGGCGCCGACGGCGGTAGGCACGTCCCAGCCGCCGTTGGCGTCCACCCGGATGCCGGCCTTGGGAAGAAGACGCCGGACTTCCGCCACCCGGGCGAGATCGTCGGCCACGGTCTGGCCGCGCTCGGCCACCTTGACCTTCACCGCGGACACCGCGCCAAAGCGTGCCAGGATCCCTTCAACCTGCTCCGGGCCCACGGCAGGAACGGTCGCGTTGACCGGCACCGTGGGCCGGACCGGGTCCGGGTACCCCCACCAGGCAGCCTCCACGGCCGCCGCCAGCCACGGAACCGATTCGCCGTCGTCGTATTCGGGAAAGGGTGAGAACTCTCCCCAGCCGGCCGGGCCGCGCAGCAACAGGGCCTCGCGGTGCAGGATGCCGCGGAATTTCACGCGCATGGGCAGTGAGACAACGTGTGCCTCGGTTCGGAGGGCGTTGAGGTCAGGGAAAGCGTTCGAGTCCACCCAGCCAGCCTACCCGCGGGGCCTTGCCCCGCTTCTGGGGACGACGCTCTACCAGCCGGCCCGGGCATCTGTCACCGAGCGGCCAGGCGCCGGCCGGCAACGGATGTGGCGCGGCTGCGCGGCGCGGCTCCCCGCGCTCAGCAAACCGTCATGGACCTGTGGCACGCTGGAGGGAATGGATACGCGCAATCTCCTGAGTAAACGGACACCGGCCAGGCGCCGGGCGGGGCATAACCCTGCCCTTTTCCTCTTCGCCGCGCTGCTGGCCGCCGCGGGTGCTGCCCTGACGTATTTTGGCTTTGTCCGCACCACAACCGGGCAGCTGGCGGATGAATCGGCCTGGCGCGAGGCGGAACTGGTGGCACCGGCAACCCGGGTCCCGGCCCTGGAATACCTGGATAACCTCCCGCTGATCTCCGTCTTTATCGCCCTGGCCGTCGTCCTGGCCGTCACGATCGCGCGGCGGCGGATCTCCCCCGCGGTGATCGCCCTCGTCACCATGGCGGGGGCGAACCTGGCCACCCAGCTGCTGAAGAACCTGTTGCTGGACCGCCCGGACCGCGGCGTCATTACCCTGGATTTCAACTCCCTGCCCTCCGGGCACACCACCCTGGCCGCGTCCTCCATGGCCGCCGTGTTCCTGGTGACTTCGCCGCGCTGGCGTCCGGCAGTCGCTGCACTCGGCGGAACCTACGCCGTGCTGGCCGGATCAGCCACCTATTTCAACCTCTGGCACCGGCCGGCCGACGTCGTCGCGGCCTTCTTCGTGGTGGCCACGTGCACACTGGTAGGCGGCCTGGTGATGCTGCGGACCAACCCGGACTGGAACACCTGGCCCGCCGCCGGGCGCACCGCCGGAAGCCGGTTCTGGACCGGAGCGTGCATCGTTGCCGGCGTCCTGGCCCTCGGGGTCTCCGCAGCGACCTACGCCTATGCCCGCTGGGGCAGCGGCGTAGCAGCGCTTGACGGCCGCCCGCTCTACTTCTGGTCCGGCCTCGCGCTGATCGTCGGCGTCGGGTATGCCCTGGCCGCGCTGGGTTCCCTGCTGTTCAGTCAGCAGGCGGGCGACCGCTAGATCGTCCGCCGCCCCTTGGGCACGTAACGCCACAGCACCAGCGCCCCGGCCAGGCCAAGGACCGCCGTCGCACCGATCCCGGCGGAGAGCGAAAGCAGGGCGGTAACTCCGGAGAGAATCCCTGGCCCACCGAGGGTGCCAATGTCCGTGAGCACCCGCCAGATGCCCAGGAACTGCGGGCGCCCCGGCTGCGGGGAGAAGTCCGCGCCAAGCGTCATCACGATTCCGGAGCCGATCCCGTTGCCGAACCCGATGAGTAGGGCCGCCAGCAGCAGGCCCAGGGGGCTGGAGGTCAGCGGCAGCAAGGCCAGGCCTGCGGCCATCAGGAGCATGCAGGGAACGGCCACTGCCCGGCGTCCGCGCAAGTCCATGATTCGGCCGGCTGGATAAAAGACCAGCATGTCGATGCCCGCGGAAATCCCGTAGATGATCGCGGTCTGGGCCGGGTCAATGCCCAGATGCTGGGCCCAGAGTGGGATCACGGCCTGCCGGGTGGCCCGGACCGCGGCGATCAGCAGCACCCCGATGCCCACGGTCCGGAAGACCCGGGAATGGCTGGCCAGAATCGAACGGATCGTTGGCGGGGCCACGGCCTCCACGGCTTCTTCCCGCTGGTCCCCGTGGCTCCGGCCACGCGCGCCCGGGCGGCCCATCCCCGGGGCACGGAGTGCCGGCTCGGGGACGGTCAGGCTGAGCAGACCCGCTGCCAGGGCGGCTGCCGCACCCATCCAGTACGCACCGGGGGTGCCCGCGAAGTGCATCACGCCGGCAGCGGCGAAGGGGCCGATGAACACGCCGATGCGGTTCGAGCCGCCGAGCGTGGAAAGCGCCCGGGCCCGGAAGTGCAGCGGCACGGCTTCGGTGACGTAGGTCTGCCGGGCCAGCCCAAAGACCGCTCCGGCCATTCCGACCATAAACACTGAAAGGGCGAAGACCCAGAGCACCGGGATAGTCGCGGCCAGGACCATGGCGAGGGCACACCAGCAGGCGGCCGTCACCAGGGCCCATTTTTCCCCGAACCGCGTGGTGATGAGGGTCGCTGGCACGTTGGTGACCAGCGACCCGATGCCGGTGAGCGTGATGATGAGGGCGGCAAGGGCAACGCTGGCGCCCAGGTCGCGGGCGGTGAGCGCGATGACGGGCAGAATCGCGCCGATCGCTGTTCCGTAAAGCACCGTGGGCCCGAAGGCCGGAACGGCAATGCCGCGCAGGCTGAAGGTATCTATTGCTTCAGCCACTTCCACCGGGCCAGGGTCCGCAGCCGGGTGAGCAGCGCCCGGGACTGCTCCGGACCGTACGGCAGGATCGGCACGGCTTTGGTCACGTCCGTCGACGCTTGGTCCATGGCACTGCGGGTCACGGCGACGGCGGTGCGCATTTTGTTCATCTGCGTGGTCACGAAGTCCATGGCCACCGGTTTGCCGTGCCCGGGAACCACCGTGGTGTAGAGGTCTTCCAGGGCCGTGATCTTCCCCAGCGTCCGGACCCAGTCCTTCGGGAAGGAGTCCCCGAAGTTCGGATCGGCGCCCTCTTCGACCAGGTCGCCGGCAAAGAGGACGTCGCCGGCGCCCACCAGCAGGTCGTGGTTGGTGTGGCCGCGGCCCAGGTGGAACAGCGTCACGGAGATTCCGCCAAGGTCAAGGTCCGTAGGGCTGCCGTCCACGAGCCGGTTTGGTACCGCAATGCCGGTGTGGGCACCGGTGGCTGCTGCCATGGCCGGTTCGACGGCGGCTACCTCCTGCCGCTGCTTTTCACCTTCGGCGGCGATCAGGCCGGCGCAGTCGCTTGTCGCCCAGATGTCCTCGACGCCATGGGCCAGCAGATACGCGTTGCCGAAGTAATGGTCGAAGTGGGCATGCGTGTTGACGGCGGTGACCGGGAGCCCGGTCAGCTGCCGGACACCGGCCAGGATGGCTTCGGCTTGGGCAGGACCGGCGCCGGTATCAATCAGCAGTGCACGCTCCTCGCCGATGACCAGCCCGGTGTTCATTCCCCAGCCGGGGTTGGTCCGCACGTAGATGCGCGGCGCAACCTCCAGCCAGTCCTGCGGAACCTGCTGGTCTGTCTGCGTCATGGCGTCCGTCCTCCTGGTCTGTCCGGTAACCAACTTACCGTGTGACCTGGCTATCAGAGGTCGGCCAGCACACTCCCGGGATTCTCAATGGCGTCCGCGACGTAACGAAGGAACCCGCCGGCCGTTCCGCCGTCGCAAACCCGGTGATCGAAGACGAGCGTCAGCTCGGTCAGCTTCCGCACGGCGAGTTCCCCGTTGACCACCCAGGGCTTGTCGATGATGCGGCCAATACCCAGGATCGCTGACTCCGGGTAGTTGATGATGGCTGCGCTGCCGTCCACACCGAACACCCCGTAGTTGTTCAGGGTGAACGTTCCGGAGGTCAGTTCCGCCGGGGTCGCGGCTCCGGAGCGGGCGGCGGCGGTGAGGCGGCGGAGCTCGGCGTCGAGCTCCCTCGCGTTTAGCGCCTCCGCGTGGCGGATCGAGGGCACCATCAGCCCGCGGTCGGTCTGGGCAGCGAACCCGAGGTTCACGCCGTCGAACGCGAGCAGTTCCGCCTCGCCGTTCCCGTTGGGCACGTAGCGGGTGTTCAGTTCCGGGAAGCGGCGCAGCCCGGCCAGGGTGAAGCGGGCCAGGAACGCCATCAGGCCCGGGGTGTTCTCCGGGTCCCGGCGCTTGAGGTCGGCGCGCAGTTCCAGCAGTGCGGTGGCATCCACATCAACCCAGACCGTGGCTTCGGGGATCTCGGAGCGGCTGGCGCTGAGGTTGGCGGCGACCGTGCGGCGCAGTCCCTTGACCGGGACCCTGCTGCTGATGGCCAGGCCGGAGCGTGCATCGGTTTCCAGGTCCGCAGCCGCGGCCTGCCCAGTTTTGACGGGTGCTGCCACGGCAGCCGGACCGGCAGCGCTGCCGGCAATGGCCTGCTCGACGTCGCGGCGCAGGATCAGCCCGTCCGCACCGCTGCCGGTCAGGGCGACCAGCGAGAGTCCGGCTTCACGGGCCAGGCGCCTTACCAGCGGGTTAATGCAGCGCGGCGCCTCGAGGGCTGCCTGGCCGCCAGCCGGAGCGGGAGCCG
>NZ_DALZXY010000124.1:0-6847 GCF_031988865.1 Arthrobacter sp. | reverse complement strand
GGTGGAGGCGCACCTGTTGGCGGCGGCTTCGGCAAGGGCGGCCGCGGACGCGGCGGCACTGCCGGTGCCTTCGGCAAGGGCGGCGCAGGACGCGGCAAGCAGCGCAAGTCGAAGCGGGCAAAGCGGCAGGAACTGGAGCAGATGTCAGCTCCGTCGCTGGGTGGCGTTTCGGTACCCCGCGGCGACGGCAACACTGTTGTCCGCCTGCGGCGCGGCGCGTCCATCACGGACTTCGCCGACAAGATCGAGGCAAACCCGGCAGCACTGGTTACCGTGCTGTTCCACCTCGGCGAAATGGCAACTGCCACCCAGTCGCTGGATGAGGAAACGTTCGGCGTGCTCGGCGAGGAGCTGGGTTACAAGATCCAGGTTGTCTCGCCGGAAGACGAAGAGCGCGAGCTGCTCAGCAGCTTCGACATTGACTTCGAGGCCGAACTGGAAGCCGAAGGCGACGACGAACTCGAGGCACGTCCTCCGGTAGTCACCGTTATGGGCCACGTTGACCACGGTAAGACCCGCCTGCTCGACGCGATCCGTAACACCAAGGTGGTCGAGGGCGAAGCCGGCGGCATCACCCAGCACATCGGTGCTTACCAGATCGAGTTTGAGCACGAGGGCACGGACCGTGCCATCACGTTCATCGATACCCCGGGCCACGAGGCGTTCACCGCCATGCGTGCCCGTGGTGCCAAGGTCACCGACATCGCGGTCCTGGTTGTGGCAGCGGACGACGGCGTAATGCCGCAGACCGTTGAAGCCCTCAACCATGCACAGGCGGCGAACGTGCCGATCGTGGTTGCCGTGAACAAGATCGATAAGGAAGACGCCAACCCGGACAAGGTCCGCGGCCAGCTGACCGAATACGGTCTGGTTCCCGAAGAATACGGTGGCGACACCATGTTCGTTGAGGTTTCGGCCCGCCAGCACCTCAACATTGACGCCCTGCTCGAGGCAGTCCTGCTCACCGCGGACGCTGCCCTGGACATGCGCGCCAACCCGGACAAGGACGCTCGCGGCATCGCGATCGAAGCGAACCTGGACAAGGGCCGCGGCGCCGTCGCGACCGTACTGGTCCAGTCCGGAACGCTGAAGGTCGGCGACACGATCGTGGCGGGAACGGCCCACGGCCGCGTCCGTGCCATGTTCGACGAGAACGGCGACAACCTCACCGAAGCCGGACCGTCGCGTCCGGTCCAGGTGCTGGGTCTGTCCAACGTCCCGCGTGCCGGCGACACCTTCTTCGTGACCGACGACGAGCGCACTGCCCGCCAGATCGCCGAGAAGCGTGAAGCTGCGGACCGTAACGCCGCCCTGGCCAAGCGCCGCAAGCGCATCAGCCTCGAGGACTTCGACCAGGCTGTTGCCGATGGCAAGGTTGACACCCTCAACCTCATCCTCAAGGGTGACGTGTCCGGTGCCGTGGAAGCCCTGGAAGACTCGCTGCTCAAGATCGACGTCGGGGACGGCGTGCAGCTGCGCGTCATCCACCGCGGCGTTGGTGCCATCACGCAGAACGACGTCAACCTGGCGACCGTGGACAACGCGATCATCATCGGCTTCAACGTCAAGCCTGCCGAGCGTGTGGCCGACCTGGCCGAGCGCGAAGGCGTGGACATGCGCTTCTACTCCGTCATCTATGCAGCAATTGATGACATTGAGCTGGCCCTCAAGGGCATGCTCAAGCCGGAGTACGAGGAAGTGCAGCTCGGTACCGCCGAGGTCCGCGAAGTCTTCCGCTCCTCCAAGTTCGGCAACATTGCCGGCTCGATCGTGCGCTCCGGTGTTATCCGCCGTAACGCCAAGGCACGGGTCACCCGCGACGGCAAGGTCATCGGTGAGAACCTCACCGTTGACTCGCTCAAGCGGTTCAAGGACGACGCCACCGAGGTCCGGACGGACTTCGAGTGTGGTATCGGCCTGGGCTCGTTCAACGACGTCAAGGAAGGCGACATCATCGAGACCTTCGAGATGCGCGAGAAGCCGCGGGCATAATTCCCGGCTGGGGCTGCCGGATTTCCGGCAGCCCCGCTCCGGCTGCTTTGGCAGCCCCCATCGCACGACGGCGCCGCCGGCCTGGACCGGCCGCCGTCGTAGCGGAACCCAAGAACTTTAAAAGGAGAGGTAATGGCAGATCCAGCACGCGCTGCGAAACTCGCTGACCGCATCAAGGTGGTAGTTGCGCAGGCGCTCGAGCGGCGGATCAAGGATCCCCGACTGGGGTTCGTGACCATCACCGACGCCCGCGTCACCAACGACCTGCAGCACGCCACCGTGTACTACACCGTTTTCGGTGACGAGGCCCAGCAGGCAGACACCAAGGCCGCCTTGGATTCCGCCCGCGGCATCCTGCGCTCGGAAGTCGGCAAGAACATCACCGTCCGGCTCACGCCGACGCTGGAATTCGTCGCCGACGAGATCCCGGTTAACGCCAGCCACCTGGAAGAACTCATCCGGGAGGCCAAGAAGCGGGACGAGGAGCTGGCAGCCTTGAAAGAGGGTGCTGCCTACGCTGGCGACGCCGATCCGTACCGCAAGGACGAAGAGGACGACGAGGAAGATCTGCAGGACGCACCGGCAGAAGATTCCGACGCCCGCAGCTAAGCGTTTTCACCCGCACAGCAAAACCTGTGCCTAAAAGGGAGCCCCGCCGAAATCGGCGGGGCTCCCTTTTTGGTCCGTCAGGCGTTTTGGTCCGTCAGGCCCATTTTCCCGGTCAGGCCTTATTTCCGGTCAGGCCCTGCGGATCCTGCCAGGCTGACTAGTCGTCGTTCGGCTCGGCCGGTTGTCCGTCAGGCTGCGCGAGCCCGTGTGGATCTCCACCGGCCGTGAGCTGGATCCGGATGACCTTGCCGTCAAAAACCGGCGGCGGGGCGTTCGGATCAACGGGGGCGCCGGGTTCCGGTTCCCCGCCCGGAGGCAGGGCATCGATGCTGGCGTAGAGTGCAGAACCGCGCAGCTCCACGTCCGCGGGCGCCGTTACCTCATAGAACGGCTCGGCCGTGGCACTTCCCCTCGGAATCACGGAAATCCGGTTCGCAAAGAGTTCCGCAACGAAGATGTCCCCGCGGCTGTTGACTGCAATTCCGGTGGGGCTGACGAGTCCCGATGCCACCAGGTCCACCGCGCCTGTTCGAAGGCTGACCCGGTAGATCGAGCCTGGACCGCCCGTCGGGCCGCCGGGGAGTGAACCGACATAGAGCTGACCGTCCCGTCCCATGGCCATATCGGTGGGAACAGGTTCCGCGTAGTAATCGTGGCCCGCCGTACAGGCGGGGAGCCCGCTCTCGGCAGCGGTTTCCGGGGTTACGGTGACCGGAACCGGCGGCAGGACGGCGACGGTCGAGGTGCGGCCGCTGCGCTCGTTAACCTGCAGGATCGCATTGGCTCCGGCGTCCGCCACCAGGATGCCGCTCCGGATCCGCATCGTGTCATACGGATGGGAATCCATCAGCCCGGTGTAATTGTTCGGAATCGCGGGGTCGAGCTGGGCGAGGCACGCGGCGTCCAAGTCCCGGAACCCGTAGGTGTTGACCTGGTCCGGGTTTGCGGTCCGTTCATGCACTGCCAGGTCGGCGATTGTGCGGATGGTTCCGCGGCGGTCCACTGAGCGCAGCAGGGCGACATTGTTCTCCGGCACCCCCTCGCCTGCTCCGGTGGTCAGCGCATAGTAGGTAGTGCCACCTACGCGCGATACGGCGTCGGACAGATAACCGGGAATACCCGGGTCAAGCGTCGTGAGGTTGCCGTCCCGGCCGATGCGCACCACGCTCCCGGCGAAGGACTGGGCGACGTCGACGGACCGGTAGCTGCCAAGCGCGATGCGGAGCGGTGAAACCAAACCGGTGGCCAGCGTTGTTACTTCCCCTGCCACGGGCAGCGGGTTGGGGTGTGGATGATGGTGCCGGCCACCGGCGGCAGCCGGTGGTGCTCCGATCAGTCCGGCCAGCAGGGCCGCTGCTGCCGCCAATGGCAGCACGGATGATGCTCGTTTCCTCATGGTGTTCTCCTTGAAGGTGTGGGGAAGTGGAGCCATGGGTGGGTGGCATCAACGGATCCGGCACCAGCCATGGCAGGACGGAGTAGGTGGGGACGGCAGGGCGCGGCCCGGAGCCGTTCCTGCCTTCGGTGGCGTAGGTAGTCTTGGCCGGTTCCGCCGTGGGCGGCCGGCAGGGATGCCGAAGGCGGGGGAGCGGGGGGATTGTCGGTTCCCCCGCCTTCGGGGCTTGAGCCGCAGTTAGCTGCTGTCCTGCCGACGCGGGAGGAGGTGCGCTTGAGCGGGCCTGGGCTGAGCGGGTGTGGGCTGAGCGGGTGCGGGCGTTTTCACGAACGTCTCCTAGGCATTGGTGCTGGGCGCAATGCAGGACTCTTTCGGACCCGGAACCCCAACCGGTCCCCCCAATGCCGAAACCAGTCCACAGACTAGGCAGGCGGATACCGCGTGTAAACGCGAAGTTGAGAATAGGCTGTGTTTGGCCCCGGAATCACCTGTGAACTTCCGGGGCACCATCGATGGACGGCAGGCCGGGCCTAGCGGGTTGAGGGTAGACGCCCCAGTCCTTCGACCAACTCCGCCCGGTCACCGCACAGGGCGATCCTGACCCACCCTTCACCGATCGATCCGAAGGCCGTCCCGGGGGCCAGGGCAACGCCGGAATCCTCGAGGAACTGCCGGGTCCACCGGCGGATGTCGCCGCCGGAGGCATGCGAGAGGTCGGCCCAGAGGTAAAAGGCGCCCTGCGCCGCCAGGAACGGAATACCCAACTCCGCCAGGACCGCCGAAGCTGCATCCCGGTTGCCCCGGTAATGCACTTCAGCGTTCCGCACATAATCCTGCGGCCCGGACAGGGCCGCCACCGCTGCATACTGCGACGGCGAGGCCACGCAGGAGACGATCGACTCCATCACGGTACTCATGCGGGTCTCCATTCCGGGCGGGGTGACCAGCGCACCAATCCGCAGCCCGGTTAGGCCATAGGTCTTCGACAGGGTGTAGGAGGCGAAAACCAGTTCACCACCGCCATCGAACGCCAGCGGACTCACATGGGGAACGTCGTAGGTGAACGCCTCATAGCATTCGTCGGAGAGGATCCACAGCCCCCGCCGCCGTGCCAGCTCCACCAGCTCCCGGGTCAGATCCGCGCTGAAGACGGACCCCAGGGGATTAGAGGGCGAGTTCAGCAGCAGCACCCGGGTGCGGTGAGTGATCCTGGACTCGATCTCTTCAATCCGGGGCTGGAACCCGTTCGATGGGTGGAGCGGATACTCCACGGGCACGGCGTGCAGCAGCCGGGCCGTCATGGCGAAGGTGGGGTACCCCGGGTTCGGTACCAGGACCTCGTCGCCGGCATCGAGCAGAAGGCTCATCGCCAGGTGCAGCCCTTGCTGCGCACCGGCCGTGACGAACACGCGGGACGGATCCACGGGACTGCCAGCGAGCCCCGTTGCCCGGGCAGCGAACGCCGCCCGCAGCGGAGCAATGCCCGCGTTCGGTGTGTAACCGGTCTCATCCCGGGCCAGCGTTGCTTCGGCCGCCTCTAGGATATGGACCGGTGTCGGGAACCCCGGCTCGCCGATGCTGAGGACGATCGCGTTGGGCGTGGCCCACGCGGCCTGCGTGATTTCGCGGATCTGGTTGGGATCGACAGTTCGCACATGCGCGGCTAGCTGGGGCATACCCGAATGCTACCGGTGGCCCGCTCCTGTGCGCCGAAGACACCGCCGGAAGGAAGCCCGCCTCCCGGCACGGGGCACGAACAGCACCTGACCGGCGCATATACTGAAAGGCGTGAATTCCGGGCAGGTCCGTTCAGGACTGATTATTGTGGACAAACCGCAGGGCTGGACCAGCCACGACGTGGTCGGTCGCCTGCGGAGGCTGGCAGGGACCCGGAAAGTGGGCCACGCCGGCACACTGGATCCGATGGCCACCGGTGTGCTGGTGGTCGGGATCAACAAGGCGACCCGCCTGCTGACCTACATTGTGGGCACCTCCAAGACGTATGACGCCACTATCCGGCTGGGACAGTCAACCATCACGGACGACGCCGAGGGCGAGGTGACCTCCGAAACGATCGCCGCAGCGGTCACGGATGAAGAGATCATGGCTGCGGTAGCAAACCTCACCGGCGACATCCTTCAGGTCCCCAGCAGCGTCAGCGCGATCAAGGTGGCAGGAGAGCGCTCCTACGCCCGGGTCCGTGCCGGCGGCGAAGTGAACCTGCCCGCGCGCCCGGTCACCGTTTCCAGGTTCGAGGTCCATGGCATCCGCCGGGAGCACGGCGGTAAGCTGCGCGACGTCGACGTGACCGTTGAATGCTCCTCCGGAACCTACATCCGGGCACTGGCACGCGACCTCGGTGCCGCGCTCGGTGTGGGCGGGCACCTGACCGCGCTGCGGCGCACATCCGTGGGACCGTACGACGCCGGCCAGTCCTCCACGCTGGAGCAGCTGGCCGAAGACCTCCGGCTGCTGGACCTCAACGATGCCGCCCGGGCGCTCTTCCCGGTGCGCGAGCTCAGCACGGAGGAAGCCGAAAATATCTCCCATGGGCGGCGGATCAGCCCTTCCGGCATCCCCGAAGCCGGCGGCGAAGCGGTTCCGGTGGCTGCGTTCGCCCCGGACGGAGAGCTGATGGGGCTGCTGGGGGACAAGGGCGACACCGCCCGGGCGCTGCTGGTATTTGCTCCGGGAAATGAAAGGTCCTAAGTGGTTATCGACCCCCTGTTCGTTGTTGGTGCGCTCGTTTGCCTGGTCTCCACCGTGATCTGCGTTGGCGCAGCCATTATGAAGCACGGACCCAACGACCTCACGATTCTCTCGGTGGCCGCCGTTGAACTCTTCCTCCTC
>NZ_DALZXY010000123.1:0-7476 GCF_031988865.1 Arthrobacter sp. | reverse complement strand
GAGCTCATTGCAGGCCACAAGCGCGGCGGCCGCGTCCGCAGACCCGCCACCCATGCCGCCGGCCACCGGGACGCGTTTGGTGATGACCAGGTCCACTGCCGGGTTCGGGTGGCCGGTGTGTTCGGCCAGGGCGGCTGCCGCCCGGGCCACCAGGTTCTCCGGTCCCAGCGGGATGCCGCCTACCGGAATGCGCAGCGGACCCCCGCCTTCCACGGACACGGTGATGCCGGGACGCCCGGCCGCAGTAGCCGTGACCTCCTCCAAGAGGCTGACGGCCAGGTAGACGCTGGCCACGGCGTGATAGCCGTCCGCGCGGAGCGGACCTACCTGGAGGGAGACGTTGATTTTGCCGGGCGCACTGACACGCACCGACTGCGGGGACCGGGAGCTCATACCGCGGTCCGGGCCTCGGCGATCCGGGTGTAGGCGTGGATGTCCAGCACTTCACCCCGGGCGCTCGGGTCGACGCCGGCGCTGCGAAGCGCCCGTTCGGCCTCCGCCGGGCTTCCGGCCCAGCCTGCCAGTGCGGCACGCAGGGTCTTACGGCGCTGCGCAAAAGCCGCATCAATGACGGCGAAGACCTCTTCCCGGGTGGCCGTCGTCGCCGGCGGTTCGTGGCGTTGAAAGCCCACCAGCCCGGAGGCGATCTTCGGCGCCGGCCAGAACACGTTCATGCCGATAACGCCGGCCTTGCGCATGGTGCCGTACCAGGCGGCCTTGACGGACGGGACGCCGTAGGTCTTCGATCCGGGCTTGGCCGCCAGGCGGTCGGCGACCTCATCCTGGACCATAACCAGGCCATGGCGCAGGCTCGGGAAGTGCTCCAGCAGGTGGAGCACCACCGGGACAGCCACGTTGTACGGCAGGTTGGCCACGAGCGCCGTGGGCTGGGCCGGAAGTTCGGTGACCCGCATGGCGTCGGCAAGGACAACGTGCAGGTTCGCGGCTTCCGCGGGGCGCCAGGCGCGTACTGTTTCGGGCAGCCGTCCGGCGAGCACCGGATCAATTTCGACGGCGACGACTTCCCGTGCGGCGTCAAGCAGGCCGAGGGTCAGCGATCCCAGTCCGGGACCGACTTCCAGGACCGTTTCGTCTTCGCCTACCGAGGCCGCGGCCACGATCCTGCGGATGGTGTTTCCATCAATGACGAAGTTCTGGCCGAGTGTCTTGGTTGGACGGACATCTAGCTCCTCGGCCAGCGCCCGGATATCGGAGGCGCCAAGGAGCGGCCTGGGCCGCGGAACGGGCGTGGAAACGGATTCAGTCACTGCCTAATAGTAGCGCCAGCGCAGGTCTTCGCTGGTGCCCGCAGCCTTTGGCGCTTAGTCGGGCCAGTCCCCTACGCGGGTTCGGGAACGAGCGGCGACCGGTGTCTGGAACTTGTTCATTCGTTTCCTTCCGCGTTAGCCCCTGCTGCTCTGCCGTGGCGGGTCCTCGGCCGGTAGCATCGTTTGCCGCGGCAGCCTTAAGTCTGCCGCACCCGGAGAACGGCGGGAATGGCGATGGGCAAATCGTTTGGCGAAAAGCTTCGGTCGGCCAGGCAGGAGCGGTTCCTGAGCCGGTCCGAGCTGGGAACACCACTCCTGCGGGAACGGGAGGTCTCGCTGTTCGAAGGCGGGCGGCGGGAGCCGGGAAGGTCCGTGCTGGAGCAGTTCGCCGAACGGCTGGCCACTGCCCCTGGCAGTCCGCCGCGGCCGGCAGGCCCCGACGGCGCGCTGTTCCTACTCCTCTGCGCGCACCAGTCCTGGGATGAGCGGGATTACATCCAGTCCCTCAAGTTTGCCGACGCCGGGGCTGCGGCAGCAATGGCGGAACACGATCCGCGGGACTGGTGGACCTTGGCTTTCCTGGCAGCCCGCTGCCAGCTGAGACTGGGGAATTACATGGACTGCATCAACCGGGCAGGATTGCTCATCCGGCATCCGCTTGCGCTGCATAGCCAGCCCGAGCTGCCCCGCGCACAGGCGCTGCTCGCGGCGGCCTACCAAGGCCAGGGACGTCTGCCCGAGGCGGTCCGGCACGCGAGGGTAGCGGTGAGCGCTGCGCAGAAGGATCCGGTCGGCGCCGAAGTCCTGATCGAGGCCTACCAGGCGCTGGTGGCCGCGCTCACCGAAAGTGGGCATCTGGAGCAGGCATGGGAAACCTGCCGGGTGCTGCTGGTGCCTCTGCTGGATGCACTGCCGGATGCCCAGCTTGCCGGCAAAGGCTACTGGACGGTCGGCAATGTGGCGTTCCGCCGCGGGGACCGGGCAGCGGGCCTCAGGTTCCATCAGCGGACTGCATCACTGCTGAGTCCGCGCCAGGACCTGGGGCTGTGGGCCTCCTTTAACAAGGCGTCGGCCAGCATGCGGCTCTCCTCCGGCCTGCATGACGAGCAGACGCTGAGCTGCATCGAGCATGCCGAGACTGCGCTGGCGGTGGTGGGTGAGTCGAGGGCGGATGTCCTTGACCTGTTGCATACCCGTGGACGGTGGCAGCATCTGCAGGGCAACCATGCCGAGGCAGTCAACCTGCTCTCCGCGGCCTATGCCGAGCGCGCGGTCCTGGCTCCGCAGACCGCTGCGGAAGTCGCCCTTCAGCTTGGCCTGAGCCTGGCATCCCTGGGACAAAAATGCGCGGCGGCTGCCAGGCTCGCGGAAAGTGAGGCGCTGTTCCGCCGCGCCGGAGCGGCGGATCGGTCCGGGCATGCAAAAGCCCTGGCTGCCTCGCTTGTACCAGGCTGCCAGGGCTAATGCGTCTGTTCGTGGAGCGGGGCCTAGAGCAACCCAAGCTTCGCCGCGCAGGCGGGCCAGTGGCCCCACCCGCCGTTGGCGCGGAGGTTCTCCGCGACGGCGATCTGCTGCTCCGGAGTGGCTTCGCTGGCGATCGGCGCGTAGGCCCCGCCGCCGGCGCCAAGCCAGCTCGAGGCGCTGAACTGCAGTCCGCCGGAATAACCGTTTCCGGTGTTGATGTGCCAGTTTCCACCGGATTCACACTGCGCAAGCGCTGCCCACGAGCCTCCGGCCGGGGCTGCGCCACCTGCCGGGGCAGCGGACGGACGCTTCTTCGTGCCAACGGCCACCTTCTCGGCGACCGGTTCAAGACTGAGTTTTTCGCTGGCCAGGCTGCGGCTGACAACCCGCCCGTCGAGCACCACTGTGTCGTACACCAGCGTGCGTTCCCCTGGTGTCCCGGCTGTGGTGACCTTCTCCTCGCCCTCAAAGATCTCAGCGTCTTCCACCGAGTGGGTTTCGAAAGGCACGGGTTCGGTGACGGTGTCCTGGGAACCGAGGACCACGCGGGTGACCTTCAGGATCATGCCGTCAGCCACATCGGCGCGGGCCGGTGCCGAGAGGCGGTCCGCCGGACCAACCTGGATGCCGGCTTCGTCAAGGACCGCACCAACGGTGCCTGCCGTGGTCTCGATCTCGGTGGACGTGCCGTCCGCGACCAGCAGCACGGTCTTGGGGGTGGAGATGGACAACCCGGTCAGCTTGGCCAGTGAGGTGTCCAGCGAGGCCGAGATTGAGGATTGCGTCGAAACGCGGAGTTCGGAAATCAGGTCCGCCACGGTGGATCCGGTGGTCTGGATCGTGTGGCCCGTGCCGTCGACGTTGACGCTGACGGTTTTGGCCGTGGTTACTTCGATCCGGGAACCGTCTAGGACCTCGGTGTCCGGGGCAGGTTCTACGCGGTCCGCTGCTGCCAGCTGGATGTCCGCTTTCGCCAAGACGTCCTCCACGGTTTCACCGAAGGTCATGATGTCGCTGGATTCGCCGTCCACGGACAGGACAACGGACTTGTTGGTGCCGACGAAGGCCACCAACCCCAGGATGAGCGCCACCATAACGGCGGCCTGGCCGCCGAGCTTCAGCGTGCGCCTCACGAATGCAGTTGCCACGGAATTCCAAACGTTCACAGCATCCGGGCACGGGGACAGGGCACACGCCGGGCGGGCCTCCGGGTCTCACGGAGCGCCGGCGGGTGCAGGCAGGGACCATCGCCGCGCATTTTCCGCTGTCTTTACGAAGGCAGGGCGTAACGCACGGAAGCGGTGGTATCAGTCCGGAAGCCTTCCCCGACCCCGGCTAATAGACCCTTACCGTAACCGAACCGTGATCTGCGGGCAAACTGGGGGTCTGCCGCCTCATTCGCGGCAGTTCGCCGGCTGCTAGTTCCAGGCCCCGTAGACGCGCTCAGTATTGGACGCGAGCGAGGCGCAGAATCCGGCAAGCTCGGCCCCGCGGATTTCGGCCATGGCCCGCACTGTATAAGGGATCATGTAGCTGGCGTTGTTCCGTCCGCGGTACGGGTGCGGCGTCAGGAACGGGGCGTCGGTCTCCACCAGGATCAATGCCGGGTCGGCGATTGCCAGCGCATCGCGCAGGCCCTGAGCGTTACGGAACGTTAACGTTCCCGCAAAGGACATATACCACCCGTTGTCGTTGCAGGTGCGGGCCAGATCCGCGTCCCCGGAGAAACAGTGGAAGACGACGGCAGGTGGTTCAGCTTCTTCACCCAGGACCCTGACCACATCATCGTGCGCGTCACGGTCATGGATCTGCAGGGCTACTCCCACCCGGCGGGCGATCTCTATATGCCGGCGGAAGGAGTACTGCTGGGCACCAACGCCGTCGGGACCGGTGCGGAAGTAGTCCAGGCCGGTTTCACCGACGGCCCGGACCCGCGGGTGGGAAGCGAGCGATTCGATTTCGGCGAGCGCGGCTTCCAGCGTCCCCTCGGCGGCAAGCGCGGGCGCATCATTGGGATGGATGGCGACGGCGGCCAACAGCCGGGGATGCTCTTCGGCGAGGCGAACGGCTGCGCGCGAGGATTCCAGGTCCGTTCCGACCTGGACCGCGCCCCGGACGCCGGCGGCAGCGGCGGCGTCAAGCGCTGCTGCCACGGACAGCGCGCCGGGCACTCCATAATCCAGGTGCGTGTGGTTATCCATCACCGGTACCGGCAGCGGCTCGGGCGCCGGCGCGAATGCCTTGCCGCCGGGTTTATTGTCCCCCTGCTGGCTGTGCGGCAATTCCAAGTAGGTCTGTGGTATCTGCCCGGGAACATAGCCGCTGTCGATAGTCATGTCTTTAAGCCTAAGTGAGCTTGTACCCTGTACGTAGAAACGTGCCCCGGCCGGCCAGTCAGGGGTGCCTGCACCCGCGCAGAGCACCTTGTGGCCCATGGAGCACGCAGTCGCCAGCCGTGTTTCCATCCCAGAGTCCCGGCTGACATCGCCGAGGCTTGGAAGGTATCCATGGACGCTCGAAACACATCCGCTGCCACCGCCGGTTTTGACGCCCCGGCTACCGTGGTTCCCGGGCTGTCCCAACGGGGATCGCAAGAGGCAGCGGATTCGTTCCTGGACGCCAGCATGCGCATCCTCGATGCGATCAACACCGTGATCGACGGCAAGGACGAAGCCGCCCGGCTGGTCCTCACCGTCCTCCTCGCCGAAGGGCATGTGCTCCTCGAAGATGTCCCCGGGGTCGGCAAGACCATGCTCGCCAAGACCCTCGCCCGGGCCGTTGACTGCTCAGTGACCCGCATCCAGTTCACTCCGGACCTGCTCCCCTCCGACGTGACCGGAGTGTCGATTTATAACCAGGACGCGCACCGCTTTGAGTTCCGGCAGGGACCCATATTCGCCAACATCGTAATCGGCGACGAGATCAACCGCGCCTCAGCGAAGACCCAGTCGGCCCTGCTGGAATGCATGGAAGAGCGGCAGGTGACCGTGGACGGCGGGACACACCGCCTGGCGGAGCCGTTTATGGTCGTGGCAACGCAGAACCCGCTGGAGATGGAAGGCACCTATGCCCTGCCGGAGGCCCAGCGGGACCGTTTTATGGCGCGTATTTCCCTCGGTTACCCGGATACGGCCTCCGAAATCGAGATGCTCGAAACCCACCAGTCAGTCTCCCCGCTGGAAACGATCGTTCCGGTGGTCTCCGTCCGGGACATCACTGCCATGACGGCCAGGGTGCGGGACGTCTACGTTTCTTCGGCGGTCAAGGAATACACGGTGGCCATCGGTGCCGCCACCCGGGAGCACCCGCACCTGCGGCTGGGCGCGAGTCCGCGGGCCCTGCTGCAGCTGCTGCGCGCGTCCAAGGCCCGTGCCGCCCTCGATGGTCGGGATTTTGTCCTGCCCGACGACGTCGCGCGGCTGGGCGAGGCGGTCCTCTCCCACCGGCTGATCCTTGAGCGCAAGGCGCTCGGCGCCGGTGAATCCCCGGCTACGGTGCTCCGGGCGATCCTCGCGAAGGTACCTGTCCCCCGCCCGCCCGGAACCAGCGGAGTGACCCGGCCCTAGCGTCCCGCCCCTGCCCAGGAGAGCCATGCAGTCCAGAGTCAGCCCACGTATGCTCACCAGCCGCGGCTGGGCCCTGGCTGCTGCCGGGGCCGTGTCCCTGCTGGGAGCTCAGATCCTGGGCCGGCGGGACCTGCTGCTGCTTGGCGTGTTCCTGATCCTGCTCCCGCTGATCGCTGCCCTGGCGCTGCGGCTGCTGCGCCCGGTTTTTAGCGTCCAGCGGGTCTTCTCCCCGACCTCGGCCGAAGCCGGAAACGCAGTCAGCATCTCGCTGAGCGTTACCCCGGTCCGGCCTTTTGGCGGCTCGGCGCAGATGCGCGAAGGGCTGCCTGCACGCTTCGGCGCGAGCCCGGAATTCCGGTTTCCGGCGGGCCGAACGGATGCCGGCGGGGCCAGCAGATACGAATACCGGCTGCGTTCCTCGCGCCGCGGCCTGTACCGGATAGGTCCCGTCAGCGCCGGCTTCCAGGATCCTTTTGGGCTGGCACTCCTGCGCCACACGATCGGCGGAACCGATGCCCTGGTGGTCAAGCCGGCACCGGCGGAACTCCCTGCAGCGGTCCTGGACGGACTTCGCGGAGCCGACGGCTCAGTCTCCACCCGGCTGCAGGGCATCCCCAGCCAGGATGACGTAACAACCAGGGAGTACCGGCACGGAGATCCGATGCGGAGGGTCCACTGGTCCGCGACAGCCCGGCACGGAAAACTGATGGTCAGGCAGGAGGAGACCGTAACCACTCCCCGCGCCACGATCGTCCTCGACCAACGCGAGGCCCGGTATGACCACGGCTTCCTATCACCGTTCTGGGCCGACAGCCCCGACGCCTCGGCCCCGGCCAGTTCCGAGGCGTTCGAGTGGGCTGTGTCCGCCGTGATGTCCCTCGGCTGCCACCTGATGGAACACGGGTTCGCGGTGCGGCTGATCGATGCCATGGCTCGGCCGGGCCTGGCCCGCTCCCCCTCAGCGGCGGCACCCGGGATGGACCTCTTCAGCGGTGCTGCCGGAATCCTGGACCTGGGCGAAGGCCTGGCCGCACTCGGGCTCGAACCGTCTGCAGGCTCACCGTCGGCCGGCGCGCAGCCGAAGCGGCCGCTTCCGGCGCTGCGCAAGGCCGTCCTCCGTCCCAGCCCAGGTGCGGCGGAATGGGGTGTGCCGCAGGCCGGCCCGGTCCAGCCCACCG
>NZ_DALZXY010000122.1:0-7602 GCF_031988865.1 Arthrobacter sp. | reverse complement strand
GCCGGATACGGCCGGGGGTCAGGCGGGCGCGGATGCCGGCTCGGCTCCCCAGTTCGTGCCTCCGGGCGGAACGTTCGCCACCGCACAGGCCCCGTATCAGGGGTCGTCCTACACCAGCCCGGACGGAAATCCGTACGCACAGGTTCCTCCGGCGGCGGTCCCGCCTGGAATGGTCCCACCTGCGGGAGCTCCGCCGGTTGGCCCGCCTGCGTATGCTCCGGCCAAGCCGCCGGCTGGTGGCCCGCCGGTTGGCCCGCCTGCGTACGCTCCAGCGAACCAGCCTGCCCTCGGCCAGCCCGCCGGCTACGGTACGGGGCCGGGCTACTACCCGGGTTATCAAAGCCAGCAGGGCTACCAGGGCCAGCCCGGTTATCCGGGCCCGGGCTACCCCGGCCAGGGCCAGCCGGGTTATCCGGGCCCGGGATACCCTGGACAGCCGCCACGGGCGACGCCGGGCAAGGCCCTGGGAATTGCGGCGCTCAGCGTCGCGGGGTCGGGGCTCCTTATCTCCTGGATCCCGTTCTTCAACGTCGTGACGTTTCTGCTCGGCGCCGTCGCGCTGGGGTTGGGCATCGCGGGTCTCGTCAAGGGACTCCGGGCCCGCAATGTGGCCCGAGTGCTCTCCGGGATCGCCCTGGCGGCGGCAGTGGTCTCGATGATCATTGCCGGCAGCGTGACCGCCGTGTTCGTGGATTCCTTCCGCCAGGCTGGATTCGGCCAGATCGAGGCTGAATCCGACGGGACTATCCCCGATTTCGCCGAAACGCCGGAGCTCGAAGACTTCACTTTCGAGGTCGGAGACAGCTACTGGGATGAAATCCTGGCCGCACCCGCGCACTCTGCCGGCGAGGAAGTCCAAGTGGGCGATTACACGGTAACCCTGGACTCGGTGGACCGAGATGCCTCCGCCGAGGTGCAGGAGCGGGACCCCCTAGCCGGAGCGCCGGACCACAACTACGTGCTGTTCGAATTCACCACGGTCTACAACGGCGACGACGAAGGGCGCCTGTGGCTGGACCTCGCCCCTGAATTCGTCGGCGCGGACAGCCGCGCCTACAGCATTATGGACTGCTCCATGGATCTCGGGGTGACTCCCTTCGACCAGCCCAACCTCGCCAAGGGGGAGACGCGCACTTACGAGGTCTGCATGGACCTTCCCGACGAGGCAATCGGCGGGGACAGCCGGATGAGCCTGCGGATGATCCTCGCCGAGCAGAACGAACCGGTGTACTGGCGCCTCCCGTAGGCACCCGGAAATCTGAAGCGGCCGACGCCGGCACCCACCCGGGCGCCGGCGGCGGCCGTTATTCAGGAGACCACTGCTAACCGCGGTTCAGGAGGACTGCTCGGCCGCCCAGGCGGCCACCCGGCGGGCGCTTTCTTCCTCGGAGAGGTCCTCCACACGGGTCATTACCGACCAGCGCACTCCAAAGGGATCGCGAATGCTGGCGAAACGGTCACCGGAGACAAAGGTTGTCAGCGGTTCGCGGACGGTGGCTCCGGCTGCTTCGGCACGGGCCACGACCTGGTCCACATCGGCACAGTAGAAGCCCAGGGAATAACAGTCCGAATCGCCGTCGGGCGCTGGCACCATCCCGTAGCCGGGGGTGGGTTCCCCAAACTGCAGCCGTCCGTTGCCGAAGTCGAGATCTGCATGCACCACAACCCCGCCCATCTCCGTTACGTCGACCACCCGGGCGCCGAAGACGTCCCGGTAGAATTCGATCGCCTCGCGGGCTCCCGGCACGGCCAGGAATGGTGTGAGACTGGTGAAACTATGCGGAATGCCGCTGGTAGTGTGCTCCCCTGAGACGCCGGAGATGCTGTGTGTTTCTGGGTTCTGTGAAGTAGTCATGGCCTCAGGTTAGGCAGCGGGATCACCGTTGGGCTTGGAGATTCGCGACAGGTTGGTGCCCAGCAGGGCGCAGGAAAGGGGGAGAGTGTGGAGGAGCAGTGGCGCGGGATGTTGTATCCGACCCGGCTGCCTTCCTTCCACCGGCTGCCGCCGCCCGGCCGGCTCGCTGACCGCGTCCGCTGGTTCTGGATCCCGGAATGGAACCTGCCGCCGGGGCGGGTCTCCCGGCAGGAACTCCTGCCCTTTCCGGCACTGAACCTGGTTGTCCAAGCTGACGGTGTGACGCTGTCCGGACCGGCGACCCGCCGGTCTTTTCGTGACCTGAGCGGCAGCGGCTGGGCTGTCGGCCTGCTGCTGCGCCCGGCCGCTGTGCCCTCGTTCACGGGGGACCCGGGGGCCCTCCGGGACGCCGAAATTCCGTTTCCGGCTCCGGAGCTGCTGGCGGCGGTCCAGGAAGCGATGGTCTCCGGCCCTGAACCCGGCGACAGCAAGGATGACGACGCCGGCGCCCGGCGCCGTGCCCGCGCCGTGGCATCCGCGGGAGCCTGGCTGGAGTCCCGCCTCCCGTCCCCGACGGGCGAAGCCCTTCTGGCCAACCGGCTCGAAGAAATGATCCAAAGCAACCCGGGCCTGACCCGCGTGGATCAGTTGGCCAGCGGGCTCGGTGTTTCCACGCGGACACTCCAGCGGCTGGCTCGGCGGTATGTAGGGCTGTCCCCGCTGGCAATGATCCGCCGGTACCGGCTGCAGGAAGCGGCCGAACGGCTGCGGACTGAGCCCGGGGTGACGATAGCCGATGTAGCCGCCGAGCTGGGCTATGCCGACCATGCCCATCTGGCCTCTGTCTTCCAAGACGTCCTCGGATTCACGCCCAGCGGCTATCGCCGATCGTCCGCCGGGGAGACTGCTTAGACGGAGTGGCTCTAGTAGGCTCACCGCCATGGGGAATTCGACGCACGCTTCCGAAGATGATTACCGGCTGTACGCACGGCCGAATAACGGGCAGAGCCAGGACTCGGTGCAGATCGTGGACGACGGCGGCGCCCCGGACTCCGGTGGCGCTCCGGACGCCGGTGGCCTGGTCCCAGCCGGTGGGGGTACATCCTCTCGGGCGGGCCGTTACCCGCCGGCTGACGGTGAGGGGCCGGACGGCGGACTTGTGGAGCCAGCCCGCGGTGCAGGAGAGCACGGTCCAGCAGCACCCACTGCTTTTAGCGCCCCGGAGAAACCGGAGGAACCGCTCCGGCGCCGGTTCAACCCTTACCTCTGTGCGGCTTGGGTGCTGGTAGCCGGGATGCTGGTAGCCGGCGTTTCCTGGCTGACCGGGGCCCTTGAACCGCCCACGTATGTTTCAGTTGACCCGTCCACCGGCCAGGGGATGGAGGCTGGCCAAGGTGTGATCGCCATGAATCTCTACAGCATGGGCCCCTTCTTGCTGCTGTTTGGACTTATGGGCGCCTTCACCCTGCTCACGGTGCAGGCAGCCGCTTTCCGGCGGGCGCCGGGGCGCTGACCGTGGAGGAGAGTGTGTCCGGCGGCCGGGAGGACCAGCCCCTTGAAGAATCCCCAGGCAGCCTGTCCAATGCTGACAACGCGCAGGCCACCATGGTTCCCGGCAATTACGCCGTCGACAGCCCGCACCGCCGCCGGTTCAACCCCTACCTTGGGGCGGCGTGGGCGCTGGTTGCCGTGGTGCTGGCCGCCGGTATCTCCTGGTTGACCGGAACCTTCAAACCTGCCCCGCGCAGATATGCCGATTACCTCGTAGACGGAGGACAAGGGGCAAGCGATACGTGGAACGTAATTTCCACAAACCTCTACAGCATGGGCCCCCTCGTCTTGCTTTTCGGATTCATCGGCGCCGTTATTCTGCTGACGGTGCAGGCCGTCGCCTTCCGGAGGACACACCCGCGCTAATGCCCCGGGCCGACGCATTTTGGCCATATATCCACCACCACCCTCGAAGCCACTGTAGGATTGTAGACAAGTTACATCCGCACAAAGCGGACCCCTACATGGCCCCTGGGGCAGCACCCGGAGCCCCGAACGAAATATGGTTCCTGATGGCAATCTTTGACCCCGTCGAGCGTGAATCAACGCCGTCAATCATCGCCGGCAAGCTGCGGACTGCCATCGGCCGCGGCCAGATCCCGGCGGGCAGCCAGCTCGGCGAGACGGAACTGGCCAAGGAACTAGGCGTGAGCCGCGGCCCGCTGCGCGAAGCCATGCAGCGGCTGACGCAGGAAGGCCTGTTGATCAGCATCCGAAACCGCGGACTCTTTGTCATCACCATGACGGAGGAGGAAGTGCGGGACATGTATGTGGCGCGCACCGCCGTCGAACGGGCTGCCTCTGAACTCATTCTGCAAAAGAACGCCCAGGACGTTGCCGGGCAGCTGCTCCGGATCGTGAAATCCATGAAGAAGGCTGCCGACAAGGGCGACGTGGACGCGATGTCCGAAGCCGACATGGAGTATCACTCGACGCTGGTGGCCGCGGCAGAAAGCCCCCGGCTCTCGCGGATGCACAACACGCTGCTGACGGAGACCCGGATGTGCCTCACCGCGCTGGAACGGCGCTATCCGAATCCGCACGCCCGGGTGGAGGAACACCAGGCCATCGCTGATGCCCTCGCGGCGGGGGACCAGGATCTGGTCGGCAGGCTCCTGATCACCCACATGGAGGACGCGCTGGAGCGGCTCACCGGCGGGGGTCACGCCGCAGCCGCGACGGCGTAATCCCGGCGGATCTGCGGGCAAGCATTCCTGTTAGTTGCCCGGAATCCGTTCCTTGGAGCCCCGGATGACGAAGACGACGCAGGCCAGGCCCAGCAGGCCGGCCAGCGGCTCGACGACGTTGGCGACGTAGGCGATGTCGCTCGGTGTGCCGACGCCGGCTGCGAAAACCGAGAAGTCCCAGAGCCCGTGCAGGAGCATGGCAGCCCAGAGGGACCCGGTGGTCCGCCGCAGGATGTAGAACACGGTGCCGGCCAGGAAAGCGAAAAACACCTGCTGCACTGTTCCGGCCGCATCCGCGCCAAGCGCGACGTTCACGAAGTGGCTCAGGCCGAACAGGGCGGAGGTGAGGAACCATACCCAGCCCTCACTGACCCGGGTACGGAACCCGACCAGCAGGAGCCCGCGGTTGACGATCTCCTCGGTGAATCCGACCAGCGCCAGAGTGAGGGAAGCAGCAAGGAAGGCTCCGCTGTAGGAAGACCAATCCGTGCCGGCCAGATTCATGGCGGCTGCCACGGCGAACAGGATCGGAATGAAGATGGGCCAGCGGTGCCGGCTGCGGTTCCTGTCATAAAGGGCCGGGCGCCACCACCCCAGCAGAGTGGTCGTCAGTGCAAGCAGGATGGTCGCGATAATGAGCGAGAGACCGGCTCCGAGGAACAGGTTCCCGGCACTGTCCCCCCACGTGTCATATGGAATGCCGCTGAGGGCTTGGACGACGTAAATGAGCCCAAGGTAGCCAGCCCAGATGACCAGTCCGATCCATACCCGCGGGGCAACCCGCGCGTCCTTCGCACTCACTACCGTCATGCTCTGCCTTCCGGACATACAAGGGAAAACTCCTGCCTGCAGCCTAGGGTATCCGAGGGGCAGAACCGCGGGTCCCGACGGCGAGGCCCCCAAGCCAGTGACAAGCCCGCAGTCACCAGCCAGCAGCGCCTAGCCGGCAGAATGCCGCAGGCACATCAACGCATACGCCCGGGCGGCCGCGAGCAGCTCGGCGATGCTGACCGACTCGTTGACCTGGTGCGCCTGGTCGTTGAGGCCGCCCGGACCCATCACAATCACCGGAACGCCAAGGTCCCGGTTGATGAACCCGCCGTCGCAGGCCGCGGACCAGCCGCTGATGGTGCTGGCCACGCCGGCGTCGGCCAGGGCGTTCACAGCGTTGGCTACCAGCGGATGCGATTCCGGCGTGCGGAAGCCGGGCATTTCCATGGTTACCTCGGCCTCCACCGTGATCCCGTCCGAGTCGATCCCCGCCTCGGTGATCCGGGCGCGGAGCGCATCGAGGATCAGCTTGGGGTCCTCGCCGGGCATCAGCCGCCGGTCCAGCGACACGGTACATTCCGCAGCCACCATGGAGGTTCCCGTGCCGCCGCGGATCAGGCCGATGTTCCAGGTGCCGGCGCCCAGCAACTCATCAAGATCGGTCTGCAGTGCGTCGTGGTCCGCGCGGACCAGGTCCAGGATTCTCGCCGCGGCGTCGATGGCGTTGCGGCCGTCCGCAGGACGGCCCGAGTGCGCCGACTTGCCGGTGATTTTCAATTCGAGGTAGCTGTCCCCACGGCAAGCGGTTACCGTTTCCAGGTCGGTGGGCTCGGCCACCACGCAGCCGGAGTAGGGGAAGGGCTGGTTGTTCAGGGCAGCGGCCGTCAGGGCTGCTGCGGTGTAGGCGCGGATGCCGATCCCGAGATCTTCCTCATCCACCGTGCAGGCCAGGGCGGCACTGCCCGGCAGCTCGGCGCCGGCGTCCCGGAGGGCCTGAAACGCGATCAGCACAGCGGCCAGGCCGCCCTTCATGTCCGTGGAACCGCGGCCAAAAAGCCGGCCGTCCCGGACGTAGGGATCGTAGGGCGGCCGCTCCCAGCCGGTTCCGGCGGGCACGACGTCGGAGTGCCCCAGGAACAACAGGCCCGGCTCGCCGCCGCCGGGCAGGACCACAGTGCAGTTCGGCCGGCCCGGTGCCACCAGGTCCGTGGACACGCTGAGGCCGGCGCCTAGGCAGAACTCCTTTAGGACCTCCACCGTGGCCTCCTCGGTGCCGCCGGGATTTTCACCCCCGGCGGCGACCAGGGCGGACGTCAGGGCGACGAGGTCGGCCTCGCTGATCAGGGCAACGACCTTTTCCTCCAGGCTGGGAAGGCCGGTTTTTTCCTCCACGCCGGGCTGGAGGCTCACCGGGTCCCGCCGCCGTCGAGCCCGCCGCCGTTCCCGCGGCCATTCAGTGCTGCGAGTTCCCGGTCCATCGCCCGGCGCAGCCGGATAATGCCTTCCTCGGCCCGCTCCGGAGTGGTGGAGGCGAAGCAGAGCCGCAGGGCGTCGTCGAACTTTCCGCTGGCTGACAACGCGGGCCCGGGGATAAAGGCGACGCCCTCGGCAAGGGCTGTCTCGAACAGTTTCTGCGTGGAGATGCGGGCGTCTTCGCCCTGCAGGGTGAGCCACAGGAAGAAGCCGCCCTCGGGGTTGGTGGTGGCGATCCGGCTGCCCAGGTGCCGGTGCAGGCTTTCCTGCATGGCGTCCTTGCGGCGCTTGTACTCCACGCGCAGCCCGGCGAGGTGCTGGTCCAGGCCGCCGCGGCGGATGAACTCGGCCACGATGTGCTGGGCGGGCACGTTGGTGCAGGTGTCCATGGCCTGCTTGGCGTTGATGACCAGCTGGCGGATCGCCGGATCCGTGTCCACCCAGCCCACCCGCAGCCCGGGCGCCAGGATCTTGGAGAAGGTGCAGACCGAGAACAACAGTGGATCATTCGGGCTTAGGGCCTGCAGGGAGGGCAGGTCCTCGCCCTCGAAGCGCAGCAGCCCGTACGGATCATCGTCGATGATCACCGAGTTCCACTCATGGGCGAGCTCCAGCAGCCGCTGCCGGCGCGGCAGGGACAGTGTGACGCCGGCCGGGTTCTGGAAGTTGGGAATGGTGTAGATGGCCTTGGGAGTGCGGCCGGCGGCGGCGACCAGCTCCGGCAGGGCCTCCACGATCAGGCCGTCCTCGTCCACCGGGGCCTCC
>NZ_DALZXY010000121.1:0-7679 GCF_031988865.1 Arthrobacter sp. | reverse complement strand
GTCGTTTGTTATTGGCCGTTACTTCTTCAGGTGGTCCACCAGGGCATCGGCGATACCCGTGTAACTGGCGGGCGTCAGCGCGAGCAGGCGTGCTTCGGCGTCGGCGGGCAGACCCAGCCCGGAGACGAATTCCTTCATGCGCTCGGCGTCGACGCGGTTTCCGCGCGTGAGCTCCTTGAGCCGCTCGTAGGGGTTCTCCATGCCCGGGGCGCCAGCAATGGCCTCGGCACGCATCACCATCTGGATGGCCTCGCCGAGCACCTCCCAGTTGGTGTCCAGATCCGCGGCTAGGACGTCCTCGGCTACGTTCAGGCGGTCCAGGCCCTTGGCCACGTTGGAGATGGCCAGCAGGGAGTGGCCAAAGGCGACGCCGATGTTCCGCTGGGAAGAGGAGTCGGTGAGGTCGCGCTGCCAACGGGAGGTGACGAGCGTGGAGGCAAGGGTATCCAGCAGGCCGTTGGAGATCTCCAGGTTGGCTTCGGCGTTTTCGAAACGGATCGGGTTCACCTTGTGCGGCATCGTGGAGGAGCCGGTGGCGCCGGCCACGGGAACCTGCGCGAAGTAGCCGATGGAGATGTAGCTCCAGACGTCGGTGCAGAAGTTGTGCAGGATCCGGTTGAAGCGGGCCATGTCAGCGTAGAGCTCGGCCTGCCAGTCGTGGGATTCGATCTGCGTGGTCAGCGGGTTCCAGGTCAGGCCGAGGCCCTCGATGAAGGTCTTTGCAACCTGCTGCCAGTCGGCTCCGGGAACCGAGGCGTAGTGGGCGGCATAGGTTCCGGTGGCGCCGTTGATCTTGCCGAGGAATTCGGTGGCGGCGACACGGTCCAGCTGGCGGGTCAGGCGGTGGACCGTCACGGCCAGTTCCTTGCCCAGGGTGGTGGGGGTGGCCGGCTGTCCGTGTGTGCGGGAGAGCATCGGCACGGACCGGGTGTCCTCAGCCATGGCGGCGATCTGCGCGACCATCTTCCGGGCCGCGGGCAGCCAGACGTTGTCCACGGCGCCCTTGATACCCAGGGCATAGGAGAGGTTGTTGATGTCCTCGGACGTGCAGCCGAAGTGCACCAGGGGTGTGAGGTCCTCGATGCCGATGGCAGCCAGGCGGCGGCCGATGAAGTACTCGACAGCCTTGACGTCGTGGACTGTCACCTGCTCGATTTCGGCCAGTTCGTTGACGGAATCTCCGTCGAAGCCGGAAACGATTTCCCGCAGCGCGGCCTGCTGCTGCGCTGACAGCGGCGAGGTGCCCGGAAGAACGGAGTTCGAGGTCAGGTGGATCAGCCACTCGACCTCAACGTGGGTACGGTCGCGGTTCAGGGCTGCTTCAGAGAGGTAATCGACCAGCGGGGCGGTTGCGGAACGGTACCGCCCGTCCAGCGGGCCCAGGGCAATCGCTGGAGTCACGGAGGCAAGGGGGACGCGGGGTGCGGGAGCAGAATCGGCCATGGCCCAATTCTTTCACGACCTTCCGTGGCCTCCGGCTCTGTGACTTCCGGGAGGACTGGTCCTGCACAGTGGCCACCCGCCCCGGGGATATCCCCAACCCGCAGCATCGGGCCGCCGCGGCTCGGCAACGGGCCTAGGTTTGGTCCCGAAGCAGTAGTCCGAAAGCGCATGGCCTGCTGACCTGCACACGGAAATGCAACGGGAAATGGAAGGAGGAACCGCCAATGACGCTGCCACTAGAGGAGGCGTCTGCGCGGGGCCAGGCCGAGGACGCCGGGCGGTCGGCACAGGTCCTGGATACCCATGCGCGTGAGATTCGCAGACTGCAGGATGAGCTCAATCATTTCGATTCGCAGTGCTGGCGGTCGAGGGCCGGGCAGCGGTTCCTGGAGCGGCTGCAGGAGGTAACCCGTGAGCTTTCCGCTTCCGCCGAGGCTCTGGCTCTGGCTGCTGCGGCCCGCCGCGAAGTTGCCGGCACACCCCAGGACCAGGCCTGGGGTTAGGACATGGCGCCAACCTGTCCGCTACCGGACCCGAGCTATACCGTCATCGGCGGACAGGGAACCATCCTTGTGGAATACGACGCCCTGGAGAACCAGGCCGCCAAGCTGGAACGCGCTGCCGGGCAGATGAACGCGATCGCAGACGACCTCTGGCGCATCCAGCGGGATGAGGCAGGGCTGATGTGGCTCCAGCCACCTATTGCCGCCGCAACAGCCATGGAGGAACTGTCGAGAGCCACGCTCCTTCTTAGCCGCTGCGGGGAAGCTGCCCTGGAGTGCGCTGCGGATACACGGACCGCTGCCGCCCGGTACCGCGAGGCCGAGGGCCGGGCGGAACGCCAGTATGGACAGGTCGGCCTCATCCCCTCCCTAAGTCTGCTGTGGCTCCGCCGTGGTGCCGGCGGGTTTCCGGAACGGGCCGTGGCAGAGCAGCTTCCGCTGCGCTTCATCGACTCGGCCGCACTGAAGATCGGCGTGGCCGCCGCCTCACCGGGAAGCCGGGGGCTCCGCAGCATCACCGTGGAGAAGTCCCCGCGCTCTGGAGCCAGACTCCCGCTCGACGGCAGTGCGGCAGGACTCCTGGAGCGCAGTGCGGTGCTGCTGGAGGAGGACGATCCCGGTGTAATTGAGGTCCTGCGGATCGATCGTGACGATGGACCGGTGTTCGTGGTCACCCTGCCCGGCACGCAGCCCGGCGGACGCACGGCCGGGCCCAATCCCTTTGACAACTTCGGCAATGCGGAGGGACGGGCCTTCCAAAGCCGGTTTATCGCGGCCGCGGTTGCAGAAGCGCTAAGACAGGCGCAGGCAGAAGCAGGGGACGCCGTCATCCTGGTTGGCTACAGCCAGGGTGGCATCCATGCAGCAAATGCCGCCGGGCAGATCCAAGACGCCACCGGCGTCGAGGTCAAATACATCCTGACGGCCGGAGCTCCGGCTGGAGACGCGGAGATACCGTCCGGAATACACACGCTTCATCTGGAACACCAACAGGATTGGGTTGCAGGGATAGACGGCACCTCCAACCCAGACACGCCAAACCGCGTGACCATGACGATCACTGAACCGGTGCAGGGGACGCCCGGAGGCAGCGGGCTTGGCCCCGCCCACAAACTGCCGGTCTACCTGGAAGGTGCGGCGGCCGCAGACGCCAGCACCGACCCGTCCCTCAGGGCATCCCTTGCGGGGGTGAATGCGGTCGTGGGCAGCGGCAGCATCGCAACGCGCGAGCTGTACCGCTTTAGCAGGAAGGCGCCCCGGCCGGCCACGAAAATCGTTCCCAGGGGACTGCCGCCCTGGGGCGTTGCCGGAACTACCGGCGGGCACCCGTCAGCGAACCCGCGACCATCGAAACAAGACTGATGATGATCGAAGCCAGAATCGCGGTCCAGAAGAATGAATCGACCTCAAAGTGCACCGGGGTGAAGCTGGTCAGCCACGCGGTAAGCATCAGCATGGCTGCATTGATGATGACAGTGAACAGGCCCAGGGTCAGGATCGTCAGGGGCAGTGCGAGCAGCCGCACAATGGGGCGGACCAAGGCGTTGACCACCCCGAAGATCAGCCCGATGAACAGATAGGCCAGCACAACATCGAGGGTGCTGTTTCCGGTAGCGGATGTGCCGGACTCTCCCACGGTGATGCCCGGAAGGAGCCAGCCGGCCACCCAGAGGGCCAAGCCATTGATGACAATTCGGAGCAGCAGACGCATGGACCAATGCTGGCATAGCGGAGCCCGGTTCCCAAGCCGCTCCCACCCCCAGGCTGTGGAGCAGGTCACAGGGTGCTCCTCAAATCAGGATTAGTCTTAGGGCATGACCACTACCGAGAATGACATCAATGCTGCTGGAATTCCGGCACCAGGAATCCATCCGCGCCCGGTCGTTGACCGGCTGCCGCGTTACGCCGCCGGGAAACCGCCCGTAGCCATCGAGGGACTCCAGAGCTACAAGCTCTCTTCCAACGAGAACCCCTTCCCGCCGCTGCCGTCCGTGCTTGAGGCCATCAGTGCCCATCCGCACGTGAACCGCTACCCGGATCCCGTAGCAACGGCGCTGCGCGTGGAACTCGCCTCCTTCCTCGACGTCCCCGCCGAGGATATTGTCACCGGGGGCGGCAGCCTGGGCGCCCTCAACCAGCTGCTGGCCACCTTTGCCGGGCAGAACGAGGATGGCGTCCCCGATGAAGTGGTGTACCCGTGGCGCTCCTTCGAGGCCTACCCGATCTCCGTCGGCCTGGCCGGTGCCCGGGATGTCCAGGTGCCGCTGCGCGCCGACGGGCGCCATGACCTCGAAGCAATGGCTGCTGCCGTCACCGACCGCACCAAGATGGTGCTGCTGTGCACGCCGAACAACCCCACGGGTCCGGCCCTCACCCGGGATGAGGTCGAGGGTTTCCTGGCCGCAGTTCCCGACGATGTGATCGTTGTGATCGACGAGGCGTATGAAGACTTCGTCCGGGACCCGGAGGCCGTCAACGGCGTCGAGGTCTACCGCAGCCACCAGAATGTTGTGGTTCTGCGCACATTCTCCAAGGGTGCTGGCCTTGCCGGTCTTCGGGTTGGTTACTCGATCTCACACCCGCACCTGACCCAGTACCTGCGGGTGGCTGCCGTGCCTTTCGCGGTCTCGCAGATCGCCGAACAGGCGGCGATCGCCTCGCTTCGCCATCACGATGAACTTGTGGAAAGAATACAAGCGCTGGTCACCGAACGGACCCGGGTCGTGGAGGGCCTGAAGGCCCTCGGCTGGGAGATTCCGCAGGCTGAAGGCAACTTCGTCTGGCTGGACCTGGGCGAGAATACCCCCGAGTTTGCGGTGCTGGCGGAGCAGCAGGCCCTCTCGGTGCGGGCGTTTGGCACAGAAGGTATTCGGGTCTCCATCGGAGAAGTGGAAGCAAACACCCGTTTCCTCGCTTTATGTGCGACCTATACAAAAGGTCCCCGTCTTTCCTAGCGTGTCTTAAGTGCAGTTGTACGCCCTGCCCTCGTTAGGCTGTGTGAAGTAACTTCCACGTATATGTCTTGGCGGATATCTATTCCTGCTGCGGCATATTTCTAGCGGGGCAGGGCCGTAAGCCCGCCCGGCGAGGAGAGGTATGGCCTTGGATCACCTGCCCGCCAGCGAATTCGATTCGGCAGAGCTGGACGAGTCCCTCATGCGCGCTGTCGGAAGTGCGCCTGAGGACATGGTCCAGCTGCTGTCACCGGACGGAGAACGTACCGGCCATGAGCTTTATGGCCGGTACGCCGAGGACATTGACGGCGAGGCGCTGCGCTCCTTCTATCGGGACATGTTCCTGATCCGGCGCTTCGACACCGAAGCCAATGCTCTCCAGCGCCAGGGTGAACTGGTGATGTGGGTTCCGCTTACCGGCCAGGAAGGGGCCCAGATCGGCTCCGGCCGTGCCCTGGCGCCCCAGGACTACGTGTTCCCGACGTACCGCGAACACGGCGTCGCCATGACCCGAGGCCTTGAACTCTCCCACCTGCTGCGGCGTTTCCGTGGCATTTCGCATGGTGGATGGGACCCCCGGGAATCCAACTTCCACCTCTACACACTCGTCTTGGCGGCACAGGTGCCCCACGCCGTCGGCTACGCCATGGGGATGGCCCGGGATAACATCCTGGACCCCTCGCAGCCCGCCGGGGCTACCGTTGCCTACTTTGGTGACGGCGCCAGCTCCGAAGGGGACGTCCACGAATCGATGGTTTTCGCGGCCTCCTACGACGCCCCCGTCGTCTTCTTCTGCCAGAACAATCACTGGGCCATTTCGGTGCCCACTGAGGTCCAGTCCCGCATTCCGCTGGCGAACCGGGCCCAAGGCTACGGTTTCCCAGGTATCCGGGTGGATGGTAACGACGTCCTGGCTGTTCATGCCGTGACCCGCTGGGCGCTGGAACATGCCCGTGCCGGCAAAGGCCCGGTGCTGATCGAAGCGTTCACCTACCGTATGAGCGCCCACACAACGGCAGATGATCCGACGAAATACCGGCTCTCGGCGGACGAAGAAGCCTGGGTTGGCCGCGATCCGCTGAGCCGGCTCGAGAAGCACCTGCGCGCCAGCGGAGCGGCGGATGATGCGTTCTTCGCGTCCCTCGCAGCCGAAGGCGACGAACTCGCCGCCAAGCTGCGCGCCGACGTACAGGCCATGGAGCCGCCCACATTCGAGGCCGCCTTCACGGATGTCTACGCCGAACCCCATCCGCTGATCACCGAGGAACTGGCCTTCCACCAGGCCTACGAAGCAGGATTTGCCGATACGGAAGACAACACGGAAGAGGCCGGCGCGTGAGCACCATGACCATGGCCAAGGCCATCAACGCAGGCCTGCGGGCAGGCCTGGCGAATAACCCCAAGGCGCTCCTGATGGGCGAGGACATCGGTTCCCTGGGCGGCGTCTACCGGGTCACCGAGGGCCTGAAGGCAGAGTTCGGAGCCGACCGGGTGATGGACACTCCGCTGGCCGAATCCGGCATCATCGGCACCGCGATCGGCTTGGCGCTGCGCGGGTACCGCCCCGTGTGCGAAATCCAGTTTGACGGCTTTGTCTTCCCCGGGTTCAACCAGATCACCACCCAGCTGGCAAAAATGAACTTCCGCAGCGAAGGAACGCTCAACACCCCCGTGGTGATCCGCATCCCCTATGGTGGCGGCATCGGCTCGATTGAGCACCACTCCGAATCCCCGGAGGCGCTGTTCGCCCACACGGCCGGGATCCGTATCCTCACCCCGTCCAATCCCCAGGACGGCTACTGGATGATCCAGCAAGCCATGCAGGGCAAGGACCCGGTCATCGTTTTTGAACCCAAGCGCCGCTACTGGCTCAAGGGCGAAGTCGACACCACGGCTCCGTCGGGTGATCCGTTCAAAGCCCAGATCCTGCGCGAGGGAACTGACGCGACGATCGTGGCCTACGGCCCGCTGGTACCGGTGGCCCTGGCTGCTGCCGAGGCTGCTGCCGAAGACGGACGCAGCATTGAAGTGATCGACCTGCGGTCCATCTCGCCCATCGACTTCGACACCGTGACCGACTCCGTGCGCCGCACGGGACGCCTCATCGTTACGCATGAAGCACCCACCTTCGGCGGGATCGGCGGAGAAATCGCGGCGCGTGTCAGTGAGCGCGCCTTCCTGTCCCTGGAAGCGCCGGTTATCCGGGTTGGCGGGTTCCACATGCCCTACCCCGTGGCCGCCGTCGAGGAACACTACCTGCCGGATATCGACCGGCTGATGGACGCCCTCGACACTGCGTTCTCCTACTGACCGCACCCCTGACATCTTTCGCCCCGCCGGTCCGCCGGCCAACGCCAGATCGAGATTCCATGACTGAGAAAACGTTCAACCTGCCCGACGTCGGTGAGGGACTCACCGAGGCCGAAATCGTCCAGTGGAAGGTCAAGGAAGGCGACACGGTAGCGATCAATGACGTGATCGTGGAGATCGAAACCGCCAAGTCCCTGGTCGAGCTGCCTTCGCCGTTCGCCGGGACCGTCACCGGCCTTCTCGTTGAAGAGGGGCAGACGGTGGAGGTCGGCACCCCGATCTTCCAGGTCGGTTCCGGTGCGCCGCAACAGGCCGCGTCCACCCCTTCGGACGCCCCGTCGGAAGAGGCGGCGCCTTCCGCGGGCAGCGACGGGCCGCCGGCCTCGTCCCTCACCGGCAGTGGGCCCAAGGCCGACGCCGTCCGGCGCCGTCCGCGGCGTGCGGGCGTGCGCCCCACTGCCCCTGCTCC
>NZ_DALZXY010000120.1:7505-7782 GCF_031988865.1 Arthrobacter sp. | reverse complement strand
TTCGGCCGCCCCGGGGATGCCGGCCCGGCCGGCAGCAGCCCGCCGGGCGGAAACCGGGGCCGGATCCGGCCGCAGGGCGCGCACATGAGCGTCAAACTGCTGCACCGGCCCGCACGCACCACCCCTCCGGCCCGCAGCATGGAGGCCTTTACCCTGGACGCGCCGCCGCAGATCGAAGGCGGCAAGGGCGGGATGAACATGATGTCCCTGGTCCCGCTGCTCGGGGCAGGCGTCTCCATGACCGTGATGATGCTGTTCCGCGGCTCCCCGCTGGCCG
>NZ_DALZXY010000120.1:2566-7495 GCF_031988865.1 Arthrobacter sp. | reverse complement strand
TGATGATCGTGACCATCCTCGCCTCGATCGTGATGATGGTCAGCCAGCGCGGCAAGCAGGGACGCGCCCGGCGCGAACAGCGGGAGAACTACCTCGAATACCTGGAACGCTGCCGCCGGACGCTGCGCCTGGAGGAACAGGCTGCCGCCACGGTGGCCCGCGCCGCCAATCCGCCGCCGGACGCCCTGTTCGACATCATCCGCAACCCCCACCGCATCTGGGAACGCCGCCGGCACAACGAGGACTTCCTGCATACCCGCCTGGGCTCCGGCACCCGCAGGCACCGGGAAATCACCGTCCTCGATTCCGGGTCCGCGCTGGCCCGGGACGACACCTTTATGGCCACCGAACTCGAGATCCTCAAGCGGCGCTACGAAGCCAGCCCGGACCTTCCCCTCACCGTTCCGCTCGACGGCGCCGGGAACGTCAGCGTGGTGGGCTCCCGTCCCTTCGTGCTGCAGGTCGCCCGGCTGCTGCTGCTCCAAAGCAGCGCCTTCCATTCCCCGGAGGACCTGCATCTGGCCCTCGCTGCCGGCGGCGAGTCACGCGTCGACTGGGAATGGGCCACCTGGCTGCCGCACCTGGCCGACCAGGGATCCACACACCGCACCGGGCCGCTGCGCCGGCTGGCACCGGACATGGATACCCTGGCCGACCTGCTGCAGCAGGACCTGACCAACCGTTCCAGCCTGGCCGCGGAATCCCGCAAGAACTTCCTGCGCGGCGGCATCGGCACCGCGCTGCCGCGGCTGCTGGTCGTCTCGGACAGCTACGGTCAGCTGCCCGCCGAGCTGCCCCTCCCGGACCGGCAGTCCTCCTCCGGCCAGCTCGGCATCACCACCCTGCACCTGGCCGCCGAACGCGGCCAGGAACCCGGCGAGGTAGCGGTCCGCATCTCCGAAACGCCCACCGGCTTCCGGCTGGAAAACTACCGGGCGGACCCGGTGGAACCCCGGGTGGAAGAAGGCACCCTCGATCCGCTGCCGCCCGCCCTGGCCGAGGCGCTGGCGAGGTCCCTGGCACCGCTGCGCCTCTCCCCCGATTCCCTGGAACACGACACCTCCGGAAGTTCCGAAGGCTTCCTCGAGATGCTGGGCCTCTCGCCGGCACTGGACGAGGCGGATATCCGCCGGCTCTGGCAGCCGCGCAGCGAAGTGGACTTCCTCCGGGTTCCGCTCGGCGCCGACGACCGCGGCCGGCCGGCGCTCCTGGACCTGAAAGAATCCGCGCAGTTCGGCCACGGACCGCACGGCCTCTGCGTGGGTGCCACGGGTTCGGGCAAATCCGAGATGCTGCGCTCCCTGGTGGTCGGCCTGCTGGCCACCCATCCACCGGAGCTGCTGGCCATGGTGCTGGTGGACTACAAGGGCGGCGCCACGTTCGCACCGTTCGCGGACGCACCGCAGGTCACTGGCGTGATCACCAACCTCTCCGACGACGTCAGCCTGATTGAACGCGTCTACGCCAGCCTGTCCGGCGAAATCCAGCGCCGGCAGGAAGTCCTGAAGGACGCCGGCAACCTGGCCAACATCACCGATTACCAGCTGCACCGGCAGCACCGCATGGCCCAGGGCGAGGACGTTGCCCCGCTGCCGCACCTGGTGGTGATCATTGACGAGTTCGGCGAGCTGCTCACCGCCCGGCCTGACTTCATCGAACTCTTCCTCTCCATCGGCCGGATCGGCCGCTCCATCGGCGTGCACCTGCTCCTCTCCAGCCAGCGCATCGAAGGCGGCAAGCTCCGCGGCCTGGACACCTACCTGTCCTACCGGATCGGCCTGCGCACCCTGTCCGAGTCCGAATCCCGCACCGTGCTGGACACCCCGGACGCCTTCCATCTGCCCCCGGTTCCCGGCTTCGGGTACCTCAAGGTGGACACCACCACTTACACCCGGTTCAAAGCCGGCTACGTGTCCGGCCCGCTGGAGGACGCCGCCCCGCCTGCCCCGGAAGACAACGACGACGACGCGGCACCGGTACTGCCCGTGCCGCGGTACGCGGCGTCTTTGGAAACCAGCGGCCAGGCCGAGGGTTCGGCACCCGGCGCAGCCTCGACGTCGTCCTCCAAACGGACCACCGGTCCCACTGTCCTTTCCGCTCTGATGCAGACCCTCTCCCGCTTCCCGCGCGCCGTGGACCCGATCTGGCTGCCGCCGCTGCCCCGCGGCCTGGCGCTGGACACCGCTGCCGGCGGAGTGCTGACCACCAGCCAGGGCCTGCGGCTGAACTCCGGCGGCAACCTCTCCATCCCGATTGGCCTGCTCGATGACCCGGCCAAGCAGTGGCAGGGCATCTGGAACCTGGACCTCGCCGCGAACGGCGGCAACGCCGCGATCGTCGGCGGCCCGTCCACGGGCAAAAGCACCGCGCTGCGGACCATCGTGGCGTCGCTGGCCCTGACCCATTCGCCGTCCGAAGTCGGCATTTACGCCGTTGACCTGCTTGGCAGTTCCCTTCTCCCGCTGGAAGGCCTTCCGCACGTCGGCGGGGTGGCCGTGCGCACCAACCGGGAAGTTATCCGCCGGACCGTCGATGAAATCCTGGGAATGCTCACGCACCGGGAACGGATCTTCGAGAAGTACCAGATCGATTCGCTGGCCACGCTGCGCAGCCTGTGCGCGCAGGGACGCATTCCCGAACTGCCCAGTGCGGACATCGTCCTGGTGATGGATGGCTACGGACAGCTTTCGGATGAATTCGAGGACATCGAAAAATCCGTCCACGCCCTGATCAGCCGCGGCGGCGGGTACGGCATCCATGTGGTGGTCACCTGCTCCCGCATGAACGAAATCCGGATTGCGCAGCAGAGTTTCTTCGGGAACCGCATCGAGCTGCGCCTGGCCGATCCCGGCGAATCCGCGCACGGACGCAAACTGGCGGAAGCGCTGAGTCCCGGCACGCCCGGACGGTCCCTGACCGACCGGAAGCTGCAGGGACACCTGGCGCTCCCCCGGATCGATGGCAGCCCCGACGACGGTTCCGCGGTCCAGGGCACCCGCGACCTGGTGACCGCCGTCGCTCCCGCCGATCCCGCTCCCGTGCCGTCGGTTCCCGGCCTGGTGCCGCTGGGCCTGCGGGAAACTGACCTGGGCACGGAGAACCTGGATCTGCAGGGCCGCGAACATCATCTGGTGGTGATGGGTGATGACAGTTCCGGCAAGTCCAATGTCCTCAAGACTTTGATCCGGACGCTGGCGTCCCAGCACAGCGCAGAAGACATTGTGTTCGCGGTCTTTGACCCGCGGCGCTCCCTCACCGGCGAAGTGGCGGACGACTATCTGGGCGGCTACGCCACCAGCGCCGCGCTGGCCGAGAAGCTGGCCGGAGCCGTCGCCGCGGAGCTCGAAAAGCGGATAGCCGCGACCCCGGAGGAAGTGGCGGCCGCCCCGCGCGTGGTGCTCATCATCGATGACTATGACATCCTGACCGCCGGCGGGTCCTCGCCGCTGTCGCGGCTGACTCCGTACCTGCCGCTGGCACCGGAAATCGGGCTCCATGCCATCCTGTCCCGGCGCGTGCGCGGAGCCAGCCGCGGCATGTACGAATCGTTCTTCACCGCCCTGCGCGACTCCGGCAGCGCGACCCTGATCCTCTCCGGTGACCGGACCGAAGGTGCGCTGATCAACGGAGTCCGGGCCCGCACCCTGCCGCCGGGCCGGGCCCAGCTGATCCAGCCCGGCCGCCCGGTGCAGATGCTGCAGCTGTTCCTCAACGAGCCGGCAGACACTTCTGCGGCGGCAGCATCAATAGCAGGGAGCGGACAGTGAGCACACGATGGACAGTAATCAGCGTTCAGGAACCGCAGCAGAAGCTGCTTGTTGAGGCCCTGCTGGAAACGATGCCGGAGAAAAGCATGCGGGAAGCCGCGGAGGGCCAGGTGATCGAAATCGTCGACGGCGGCCGGGTGCCGCTGGTGCTCGAACTTCCCCGGCGGATCCAGGTGCCCGGCGAGATCCTGCGGCTGCAGCGCGGCGCCGAGGTCAGCGCCCCGGCTGGTTCCGGCATCCCGGCGTTCTTCACGGCCGAAGGAACCGGGTCCGCTGAGCCGGTTTGGTGGCTGGATGTCTACGCCACGGGTGGAGCGCCCGACGGCGGCACGCTGGCTGATGCGCTCACCCACGCTATCGCCCGCCGCACCAGCGGCGTGGTGCTCCTTCCGGACGGGGTACGTTCCTGATGCACGATTCCGCCTACGATTTCCTGACCCCGTCAACGGCCATGGTCTTCTGCGATCAGCCGGTAGTGGGGCTGAGTCCGTGGCTCACCCGGGCTTACGCCGGCGCGGTGGCAGCCGGACGGCATTTTGTGGTGCTGACCCCGTCCACATCATCGATCACCCTGCCGCTGTCCGCCCTGCTGGATGGCCAGGCCGCGGCCTGGATGGCGACGGGCGCTGACGGCGGCTTCTTTGACGCGGCGACCGGCCGGGTGCAGGCGTGGGACGGGGACGGTCTACGTCCCGGTGACGCCGTGGCGGATGATTTTCTCTCCGCGGAACGTCTCCAGAGCGCCTACCTGCATGTCCGGGCCAGCGTGTTCCATCCGGCGTCCCACACCACCCGCGCCGGTTCCTTCACTGCGCGCGTCTTCGAAGCGGCCACGGGGTCGGCACCCGTCGGCTGGGGACTCTACGAGCCGGTCAGCGAAATCTGGGACGAAGCGGCTTTCTCCGGGTTCTGCCATAGCCGCTCCCCGCGCAGCACCCGGCTGGTGGTCCTCGGCGCTGCTCCTGGCAGGCCCGGCGCCCCGGGGCAGGCTGCCGGTTCGGTCGCCGTCGTCACCGTGGAGCGCACCCGTTCCGGTGTGCTGGAAAGCCTGGAGCTCCTGGCCGAGGCGGAAGCTCCGCTGGACGACGCCGGACTCGATGCCTTCCTGGCGGCGATGCACCGGGCGCGTGCCCGCACCGCCGTCCTGGCGTACGGGTTGGGC
>NZ_DALZXY010000120.1:0-2556 GCF_031988865.1 Arthrobacter sp. | reverse complement strand
CCGGCGCGGTTCACCGGGACGGCAGTCCCCGGCGCTGCACTGTTCGGGCCGGAAGCCCTTGCTGGCAGGTCGGCGCAGGCCGCGCTGACGGTGGCTGGCCCCCGTGCCGGGATGCTGGGCACGGCACCGGCCCAGTCCCTGGGTGTGCGGTACGCGCCGGAACCGGTTCCCGGCGAGCCGCACCCGCTGGAGGCGTATTCGCGGCTGGCGCTGGAATTGGGCGGCTCGCTTGAGGAACGCCAGGCTGGGCCGGAAGGGTAATGGGCGCCTAGTTCCGCAACGTTGCGTTCAAGCGCGCGGCCTGTCGTGTGAGGTGGTCCCGTTCCGGGAGGTTGGACGCCAGATGCGCGGCCTCGGCGTACAGCCGGGCCGCCGTCGTCCGGTCGCCTCCGCGCTCCTGCAGATAGGCCATCGCGGCTGTGTAGCGCGGAAGTGAGGGATCAAGCTTAGCGACCTCGGCCAGACCTGCCTGCGGCCCGTCAGCCTCGCCCACTGCCACCGCACGGTTGAGCCGGGCCACCTGGCTGCCGGTCAGGGCCACCAGTTCGTCGTACCACTCGACAATCTGCACCCAGTCGGTTTCGCCGGCCGATTGCGCATCCGCGTGAAGTGCCGCGATGGCGGCCTGCGCCTGGAATTCCCCCACCTGGTCCCGTGCCAGCGCCCACTGAAGGACGTCAACTCCTTCGGCGATCATCCCGGTATCCCAGAGGCTTCGGTCCTGATCCGCCAGCGGTACCAGATCTCCGTCAGGGCTGGTCCGTGCCGGACGCCGCGCGTGGTGCAGCAGCATCAGTGCCAGCAGGCCCGCCACTTCCGGGTGCCGTATTCCTGCGGCCAGCTGCCGCGTGAGCCGGATCGCTTCGGCGGAGAGGTCGACGTCGCCCGAGTAGCCTTCGTTGAACACCAGATAAAGGACCCGCAGGACGGTGGCCACATCCCCCGGCGTCTCGAAGCGGACTCCTGCCACGGTCCGTTTTGCCCGGCTGATCCGCTGGGCCATCGTAGCTTCACCGACCAGGTAGGCATCGGCGATCTGCCGGGTGGTCAGCCCGCCTACGGCCCGGAGGGTCAGTGCGACGGCCGAGGACGCCGTGAGTGAGGGGTGGGCGCAGAGGAAGTACAGGGCCAGTGTGTCATCGGCGGCCCTGCCCGATTCCGGCGGAGGTTCTGCCTCCACCCGGAGTTCGCGCCGGCGCCGCGAAGCCTCTGAGCGTGCCGCGTCGAGGAACTTACGCCAGGCGACGGTGACCAGCCAGCCCATCGGGTCCCGCGGGGGACGTTCGGCCCAGGCCTGAAGCGCCTCGAGCAGCGCCTCCTGCGTGGCGTCCTCGGCCGCCGCGAAGCCGGCTCCGCGGCGGACGAGGACCGTGATTACCTGCGGCGTGAGCGTCCGCAGCAGGATCTCATCCACGAGGAGTCAGTCCGTGACCGTCGGGGCTTCGCTGAGGAACGGCCGGACTTCGATCCATTCCCGCAGCGGTTCGCCTCCGGCGCCGGGAGCGGCTGAGAGTTCACCGGCCAGCGCGACGGCGTGGTCATAGCTGTCGACGTCGATAGCCATCCAGCCGGCAATGAGGTCCTTGGTTTCCGCGAACGGCCCGTCAGTGACCGGCGGGCGTCCCTCGCCGTCGAACCGGACGAAGGTTCCCTCCGGTGACAACGCCTGCCCGTCCACCCACTGGCCGGCGGCTTCAAGCCGGGCGGAGAAGTCCCGCATGAACCGCATGTGCGCCGAGATTTCCTCCGGTGTCCACTGGTCCATTGGCGTGAACTGGGCTTCCGGCCCCCCGCGGTAATGCTTGAGCAGCAAGTACTTGGCCATGATGGTCTCCTTAGTTTCCTGGCGACACAGCCGGTGCGGCTGCATTCACTCCAAGGACGAAGCAGCGGACCGGTTCTCGACATCGGCCGGAATATTTCCGCCGCCGCGGCTGACGCACACAGGTTACAGGGCGACCACAGGTTACAGGGCGACGGTGAAGTGCCGGTCCCCGAAATAGACCGTGCTGCCCGCGGGGGCAAGGACCGGACTGTGCGCTTCCAGGGCCACGTGCCGGCCGTCCGGTGCCACCACCGAACTGCCGTTGGTGGAATTCCGGTCCGTGACCCAGAGTCCGGAGGCACCGTCCGCCTGCAGGTGCAGATGGGTCTTGGACACGGACCGCCCCATGTCCGCGAAGTCGATCAGCTGATCGGCGCTCTCCCCGATCGCCGGGGCAGGGTTACGTCCGAGGAGGGCCGTCCCGGCAACCCGGACGGTGGCGCCGTCGTCGAATGCCAGCCGGATGCCGGTGCCGCGCGAGCGGGAGACCACGCGGGTCATTTCAACGTCGTCGTTCTCCTCCTCCGCCGGGGCAGGAATGGCACCGGCGGGGATGCCGGCAGCTGCCGGGATGACGGGACGGGACGATGCGCCCGGGACACTGCTGATGGGCTCTGAACGGGCCGGTGCCTGTGCCGCCGGCACCCAGCCCCGCGCGGGCGCGGGCAGGACGCCGCCGTCACCGAGACTCCGGGCCGAGCCAGCGGGTGCGGCGGGGGCTGCTGCTGCGG
>NZ_DALZXY010000119.1:0-7808 GCF_031988865.1 Arthrobacter sp. | reverse complement strand
CATCCACAAATACCGTGACGGAACGGTGTATGCCTTTGTCGGTGCTAGTCCGAAGGACGAGCAGATTCGCCGCGGAGAGATCCCGGAAATCACTATTGCCGGACCGGGTGAGTATCACGGAAAGTTCCGCTGGGAAGACCTCTCCGACCTGGTTCTGACCGAGCAGGACCTGCTGAGGTAGAAAGCGTTTGGTGAACTGCACAGGACGGTGATGGCGACATGTGGCTAGATGACGGAACGAAGCTAGCCGGCAGATAGTGCACTTAGCGCGGACAGGAATACGAAGTACGGGACCTGCATCCCAGGGATGGCATATTCACCCTGTTTGTCGAAGGTGATGATGCGGTCCGAGGCATTGATCCCATGCCTGCTATGTACAAGCGGCAACTCATAAATGCAGTTGGAACACGTTCCTACGTGGAGAGTGTTCCGTTTCCCGGTGACTAAACCCAGCAGGATCGTTGCGACCAACGAACCCCAAAGAGAAGGGAGTCCGACTCGTGTGGCGCCTTGATGGAACGAAATTGACCGGATGGTACGGGACGTGGAAGGGGGCAGAGTTTGAACTGCTGTCCATGAACCCGGATGGCGGTTTGTTGACTCTTGTTCAAGACGGGGGCGCGGCTCCCGGGTCGGCGTGGCACACTCAGATTTTGCCTAATCGATTTGCACGAACTCCGTCCCGCCACACGCTGTATGTTCCGGCAGATGAGGTAACGGGGATCAACTCCGTTAACGTGACTGGATTTATTGATCCGGATTGCGAGCTGGTGATTATCGCTGAGGTCCCCAACGGGAATCTGGCCGCGGAGTGTTCGATTCGTGCCAGAATGTCGGGAAAGATGAAACTGATTGATATTTATGGTTTCAGCAAAAGGGATGAAGGGCCGCTCGGAAGGACTTCATTGTTCGGCTACATCCCGGAAGCGGAACTCACAGATATCAGCAGCCGAATATCATACGAATAGCATTTTCCTCATGGAGGCTCCAGTGGGAACCTGGAAACCGCGTCCTGGCGAGCGGGACCGGTTGAAATAGATCCCGCACCGTCCGCCTACACGGACGCAGCCCGCCGCTCCAGGACTTCCTTTTCCCTATCATTCCGGGCGAGCCCGGCTGCGGACAGAAACTCCTCCCGCGCCTCTTCCATCCGGCCAAGCCTGGAGAGCAGTTCGGCCCGCACACTGGGCAGCAGATGCGAACCGCGGAGAGCGCCCGTGGCAGCCAGTCGGTCCACCATCTCCAGTGCCGTCGCCGGTCCGGTGGCCATGGACACCGCCACGGCACGGTTCAGCTCCACCACCGGCGATGGTGCCAACCGGCCCAAGGCCTCATAAAGCAGCACAATCCGTGCCCAGTCCGTGGCCTCCACCTCCGGCGCCGTCGCATGGCATTGCGCGATCGCGGCCTGCAGCGCATAGTTACCCCGGCCCCGCCCCAGCGCGTCAGCCTGCACCAGGGCAACCCGCCCGCGCTCGATCTGGCCCCGGTCCCACAGTGTGCGGTCCTGATCAGACAGCAGCACGGGGGAGCCATCCGAGCGGGTCCGTGCACGAAACCGGGACGCCTGGAACTCCATCAGGGCCACCAGGGCGAGCGCCTCCGGTTCCCGCGGAACCAGCTGGGACAGCAGCCGCCCCAGCCGCAGAGCCTCCAACGCCAGGTCCAGGCGCATCCACGCCTTTCCCGAGGACGCAGCGTACCCCTCCGTGAACATCAGGTAGATCACCGCGAGCACACCGCCGAGCCGGGCCCTCCACTCATTCGGCTCCGGAACGTCAAAAGGCACCCTGGCCGCTGCCAGGGTCTTCTTCGCCCGGACAATCCGCTGCTGCACCGTGGCCACCGGAAGCAGGAACAGCCGGGCGATCTCCCCGGTGGACAGCCCGCCGACAATCCGCAGCGTCAGGGCCACCTGCGCCTCCCGGGACAGCACCGGGTGGCAGGCAACAAAAACCAGCTTCAGGACGTCGTCCGGCAGCGGATCCCACTCCGGTGCGGCCGCATCCTCCAGCCTCCTGCCCAGCTCCGCATACCGGTCCTGGAGCCGTTCCGCCCGGCGCCAGGCGTCAACCGCCCGGCGCTTGGCGACAGCGGTCAACCACGCAGCAGGGTTCCGGGGCACCCCCTCCAGCGGCCACTGGAGAAGCGCCTCAGCCACCGCTTCCTGGGCGACGTCCTCGGCGAGGCCAACGTCCCCGGTGGCCCGGGCCAGCGCCGCGACAATCCGTGCACCGTCGATCCGCCAAATGGCGTCGATCCGGTGCCGGACTGCCCCGGCCCCGGCTGCCCCGGCCCCGGCTGCCCCGCCCGCGGCTGCCTCACCCGTTGCATCCGTGGACGCCATGGGACTAGGCATTCTCCGCGCGCAGCTTCTCTTCCTGCTCGCGCCAGCCTTCTTCCTTCTGGATGTACTCGTTGTCGGAGAAATCCTCGAAGTCGGAGGCATCGGTGACCCGCCGGACTTCCAGCTTCGACCCCGGTCCCAGCGGGCACCGGCTGGCCCACTCCGCCGCTTCCTCCTTCGAGGCCGCCTGAATGATCCAGAAACCGTTGAAGAGTTCGTGGGTCTCGCCGTACGGACCGTCTGTGACCAGCGGCGGATCCTGGGAGAAGTCGACGACGAAGTTGGCCTCCTCAGTGACCTCGGCCAGGCCTTCTCCCGCCAGCAGGACGCCGGCGTTAATCATCGACTCGTTGTAGGCGCCCATCCGGTTGATCATTTCCTCAAACGGCATGCTCTTGGACGCCTCAAGTGCGGCATCAGTAGCCCGCATAATCATCATGTACTTCATGGCTTATCTCCTGCTCGATAGGGGAGAGCTTTATGCGCCTCCTACTATGCCGTCGAACGGTGCGCCTGGATATCGACGGAGCCGGAGAATTTTCCTCCGGACCGGGGACGCACCATCCCCAACGTCCGCAGCAAAGCTCCCGCCGCCGTCGTACATACGGCAAGATTGGACAGGTGAGCACAGCTAAGACATCCCCGGAAGAAGCCGTCGACGCCGTCAGTACGGATACGCCGCCCAGCGGCGGCCTGCGCGAAGAGTATGAGGCGCTCTCCGACCAGGTGCGCAAGTACCGGTTCGCGTATTACAACGAGGACGCCCCGCTGGTCTCCGACGCCGAGTTCGATGAGCTGTACCGCCGGCTCGAGGAGCTCGAGGCGCTGCACCCGGAGCTGGTGACCAACGATTCGCCCACCCAGGAAGTCGGGGGAGAGGTCTCCGCGGCCTTCGCCCCGGTGGAACACCTGTCCCGGATGTACAGCCTGGAGGACGTCTTCTCCCTGGACGAACTCGACGCCTGGGTCAAGCGCGCCGAAGCCTCCATCGCGTCCATCGCCCCGGGGTCGAAGGTTCAGTGGCTCACCGAACTGAAGATCGACGGCCTGGCGGTAAACCTGCTCTACCGCAACGGGGAACTGGTCCGCGCGGCCACCCGCGGAGACGGCACCACCGGTGAGGACATCACCCACAACGTGCTCACCATTGCCTCCATCCCGCGCCGGCTCAAGGGGGAGAACCTCCCTGCCGAGGTGGAGATCCGCGGCGAGGTGTTTATCCCGTCCAAGGAATTCGCGCACCTGAACGAAACGATGGTCGAAGCGGGCAAGGCGCCCTTCGCCAACCCGCGCAACGCCGCCGCCGGATCGCTGCGGCAGAAGGACCCCAACGTCACCGCCCAGCGCCCGCTGAGCATGTACGTCCACGGTATCGGCGCACGGGAAGGTCTTAGTGCCGCCAGTCAGTCCGAGACCTACGAGCTGCTCAAGGCCTGGGGGCTGCCCACCTCGCCCTATTACAAGGTGCTGGACACCTATAACGAGGTGCTGGAGTTCATCGCCCACAACGGCGAGCACCGGCACGACCTGGCGCATGAAATCGACGGCATCGTGGTCAAGGTGGACGACTTCGCCCTGCAGCGCGCGCTCGGCCACACCTCCCGGGTGCCGCGCTGGTCCGTGGCCTACAAGTACCCGCCGGAGGAGGTCAACACCAAGCTCCTGGACATCCGGGTCAACGTGGGCCGCACCGGCCGGGTCACGCCCTACGGCATCATGGAGCCGGTCAAGGTCGCCGGCTCCACCGTGGAGATGGCCACCCTGCATAACCAGGACGTGGTGAAGGCCAAGGGCGTGAAGATCGGCGACATCGTGGTGCTGCGCAAGGCAGGCGACGTAATCCCCGAGATTGTCGGTCCGGTCATCGCGCTCCGCGACGCTCAGGATCCACCCGTCCGCGACTTCGTGATGCCCACCCACTGCCCCTCCTGCGGCACGGAGCTGAAGCCGGCCAAGGAGGGCGACGTCGACATCCGCTGCCCCAACGCCCGCTCCTGCCCCTCGCAGCTGCGCGAGCGGGTCTTCCACCTGGCCGGCCGCGGAGCGTTCGACATCGAGGCCCTGGGCTGGGAAGCGGCGATCGCCCTGACCTCGCCCGCGGAACCGGAGAACCCGCCGCTGACCAGTGAGGCCGGACTCTTCGACCTGTTGATCGAGGACCTGGCCGATGTCCGGATCGAACGGCCCAAGCGCTCCAAGGGCGTGGTGGTGGGCACCGAACTTGTCCCGTACTTCTACACCAAGGGCACCGCCAAAAAGCCGTCCGAGCCCTCCGCGAACACCCGCAAGCTCTTCGAGGAACTGGAAAAGGCCAAGTCCCAGCCACTGTGGCGGGTCCTGGTGGCACTGTCCATCCGGCACGTAGGCCCGACGGCGGCCCGCGCCCTCGCGACGGCCTTCGGTTCCATGGAGAACATCCGGGCCGCCACGGAGGAGCAGCTGGCGCACGTGGACGGCGTCGGGCCGACCATTGCGGCCGCGCTGGAGGAATGGTTCGCAGAGGACTGGCACGTGGAAATCGTGGACGCCTGGGCCCGGGCCGGCGTGCGGATGGCCGACGAGCGCGATGAAAGCCTGCCGCGCACCCTCGAAGGCCTGACCGTCGTCGTCACCGGGACCCTGCCGAACTTCAGCCGCGACGAGGCCAAGGAAGCCATCATCAGCCGCGGCGGCAAGGCCTCGGGATCGGTTTCCAAAAAGACCGACTACCTGGTGGCCGGGGAAAACGCCGGTACCAAGCGGGACAAGGCCGAGTCCCTGGGCGTTCCCATCCTCGACGAGGACGGATTCAGGAGCCTGCTGGAGGGTACGCTCCAGCAGGACGCTCCGGAGGGCGCGGCCCCGGCGGAACCTGTGGAGGAGACAAGCGCATGAGCCCTGTAACCGGAACACCGGATCCGCTGGAACTGCTCGACGTCGCCCGCCAGGCGGCCGCTGCAGGAGCCGCCGTGCTCGCCAAGCGGTCAGAGGACGGCCTGAATGCGGTCAGCAAGGGTGCTTCCGGCGACTGGGTCACCAGCTATGACACGGAGGCCGAGTACGCCGTCCGCGAGGTGATCAATAAACTCCGCCCGTTCGACGAAATCACGGGCGAGGAGCTGGAAGCCAGTGTTCCCGCGGAGCCGTCCGGCATCCGCTGGTCCGTGGACCCGCTGGACGGGACCACCAACTTCATCCGGAACATTCCGTTCTATGCCACGTCAGTGGCGGCCGTGAACAACGACGGCGAGTGGCTGGCCGGCGTCGTCCACGCCCCGGCGCTGGTGCGCGTCTACTGGGCGGCCCGCGGCCACGGCGCCTGGCTCGCGGAGCACGGCAGCCTGCGGCAGCTCACCGGACCGGACCCGCAGCGTGTGGGGAAGCTGCTCGGAACGGGGTTCTCCTATGAGGCGGACGTGCGGACGGAGCAGTATGCCGCGCTCGCAGACCTGATGGAGGACTTCGCTGATCTGCGCCGGCTGGGTTCCGCTGCCCTGGACCTGTGTATGGTCGCCGACGGCACACTGGACGCGTACGTGGAGCGCGGCCTGAACGAACACGACTTCGCTGCCGGTGCACTCATCGCCGAGGAAGCCGGTGTTCAGGTCCACCGCCCGGGAACACCGGTGCGGCGGATGTCCGACGCCGAGCGGCTGGCCGCGGCGACAACAGCGTGGTTAGTGCCGCCGTCGGGCTTCTAGCTTCGAGCCTTTCGGCTCAGTACATGCCCATCCAGGAGGGGACCGCAGACCGCGAGTCCACGGTAATCCGGTCCCGGTCCATCACAATCACATGGCCTTTCCAGTAATGGAAGTTGTCCACGACGGCGTCCTCCATCACCTGGACAATCACGCCCATCGTGCTGCAGCCATCGCAGCGGGATGCACCCATGACCCGCAGCTTGACCGAGCTCGCACCCTTTTGGCAGTGGACGATCATTCCCGGTGCCAGTCGAATTTCCTGTTTCATGCCTACCCCCAGAGTCAGCGCTCCGTTCCGAGACCAAGCAGGAACGGTGAAGCGAGACTAGCCAATCCAGAGACGCAACGGGGCCCGTGCGTCTAACTGTTTCGGTGTTACGGAGAGAATTTACGGTTCCTTGCGGGGGCCTTGAGCAAATCTTGAGCTTTGGGCTCAGAAACAGCAGCAGTCACAGCCGCCACGTCGGTTAGGTGCGGTGTTAAGCCCTGAGGAAAGCAGCCGCTTCGGGGGGAGGCTTCGGCCGCCTGAGTGCGGATAATTGATGGAATCCAGCAGGATCCATGGACCAGGGAGGATGCACCATGCCTCGTAAAATCACAACGGCATCGCGCAAGTCGGCGCCGGTTGTCACCACGCGTGTCCAGGAACCCATGCAGTCGACACCGCCGACCCTGGATTCGGACAGGTTCGCCGTGATCATCGACGACCACATCGCGGATGTCCGCGCCAAGATCAGCACCGTCCTGGCGGACATCCGGGAAGTCACGGCTGCTGCCAAGGACACACCCGCGGACGACGAACACGACCCGGAGGGCACCACTGTCACGGTTGAACGAGCCAATGAGGTGTCCATGCTCGGGGCCCTGGAGTCCTCGCTCGCCGAGCTGCTTCTGGCCCGCGTGCGGCTGGACGACGGGGTTTACGGCGTCTGCGAACGCTGCGGCGAGCCGATCCCGGAGGAAAGGTTGGAAATCCGCCCCGAAGCCCGGTTCTGTGTGGCCTGCACGGCAGCGGCGAAGCGCCGCTGACCCTGGCGCGCCAGGCGGGCTGATGCTGTGTCAACGGTCACCTGTGGACTGGGCGAGCTGAAGGTGCCGATAGAATCTACCGTGGAAATCAACCCCCACGTAAGGATTCGTAACACCTATGAGCATTACCGTCCGGCAGGCAACACCGGCAGATTTTGATGACATTCGCCGGATTACCCGGGAGGCGTATCTCAAGGCAGGGTTCATCGACGCCGACAATCCTTACGTCCAGGAACTGGAGAACGTTGAACACCGCGCTGAGCATGCCGAGCTCTGGGTCGCGGAACAAGACGGCGAGGTAGCGGGGTCGGCTGCCATTACCTTTGCCGGGCAGCCGTACACGGACATCGCCATTGAGGGCGAGCTGGAATTCCGCATGCTTTCCGTGGATCCGGCCCTGCAGCGCGGGGGAGTTGGACGCACTCTGGTGAAGGCCATCGTGGACTACGCCCGGCAGCTGGACGGCATTCAGGCCGTGAGCCTGACCAGCATGACGAGCATGCTCAGCGCCCACCAGATGTACCTCTCCCTGGGCTTCGAGCGTGTGCCTTCACGCGACTGGTACGTCCCGAACGAGGACATCGTCCTCTGGGTCTTCCGCCTAGCTCTCTGACCCTGGCGGCTATCGCCCGTAGGTGCTTCGGGCCGCTGGTGCCCGGGCGCGTTGGTGTCGGGGCGGGAGGCGCCTCGGGGCCGTTGGTGCCCCGGCGCGTGGTGTCGGGGCGGGAGGCGCCCCGGGGCCGTTGGTGCCC
>NZ_DALZXY010000118.1:0-7955 GCF_031988865.1 Arthrobacter sp. | reverse complement strand
CCCGGGTTGTGTGGTCACTCGGTGCGCAGGAATGGCGGGTTCTGAGCCGGCCAGGCCACCAGAGCTGCGCACCCAGTAAGGACCACGGCGATGTGGTCACCGGGTGAGCAGCTATGGCGGGATGAGTTGCGGCGAGGTCACCGGAGCTGCACACCCAGCTGGGAATGACCACGCTCAGCCGCTCGGTGCTCAGATATGGCGGGATGAGTTGCGGTGAGGCCACCGGGTCTGCGTACCCAGTAAGGATCACGGCGATGTGGTCACCGGGTGAGCAGCTATGGCGGGACGGGCACGGGCCAGGTCGCCGGAACTGCGCACCAACGGCGCGTCCCGTCTGCCCCGCTGGCCAAGACCTTTCCCGAGGCCGTCCCAGCCCTTCCCCGCAGCCCCGCGCCCGGCACGCTTCCTCACCGCACCGACACCGGTACGCAGCAGATTCGCCGGCTTCATGCTCGTTGGGCCGTTTTTCGCCGTGAGGGCGGGATCCGAGGCACGGTTGCGGCGCTCGGAGCAACATCTATCCTCTTGGCCACGCTGGTCGGATACGTGTCAGTTTCCGGGTGGAACACACCAGAACACGTGGTGCTTTGGCCAGTAATGCTGTTGACCGGCCTTGTACTGGCCGCGGTTGCTGGTTGCTGGTTGCTGGTTGCGTCAACGCGGCCAGCCGCTGGGCACGCCGGGCTGCAGCACTCGACGGCGTGTACCCGACGGCGGAGGAACAAGCGGAGGACGCCAAGTGGGTTGCGGGCATCCTCTACAACGACCCGGCGGACCCGCATGTTTTGGTGGCCAAACGGCAAGGGTCCGGCATGTCGGTGAACGTCGGTAATCCGCGGGGACGGACTGTAACCGTCATCTTCCTGATGCTGTTCGTCGTGCTGCCAATGGGAATTGGCATATATACCGGCCTGTGAACGCTGCCCGGCAGCAGAGGCAGCACCCGGCCCGGCAAACCGGCGGCCCAGCCGTGGGGCCGGTAGCCATTTCCGTCCCAGGCCCGGAGCGGGCCAGCCGTGTTCTCGACTACGCTTGGAACCATGCGTATTGCTCGGTTTATCCAGGACACTGACCCTGCCTTCGGCGTCGTCGACGGCGAAGAGGGTTTCGAAGAAATTGCGGTCATCAAGGGTGATCCCTTCTTCTCCGGCGTGCAGCTCACGGGGGAGCGGCACAAACTCGAGGACGTCCGGCTCCTCGCCCCCATCATCCCGCGCAGCAAGGTGGTGGGCATCGGCCGGAATTATGCCGACCACGCTGCCGAGATGGGCAATGATGTTCCGCCGGCACCCCTGATGTTCCTTAAGCCCAATACCTCGGTGATCGGTCCGAACGATCCGATCGTGCTGCCGTCCTTCTCTGAAGAGGTTTCCTACGAGGCAGAACTGGCCGTGGTGATTGGCCGGATCTGCAAGGACGTTCCGCTGGAGCGTGTGGATGAAGTCGTCTTCGGCTACACCTGTGCAAACGACCTGACTGCCCGCGACGCCCAGCGCACGGACGACCAGTGGGCCCGGGCCAAGGGCTTCGACACCTCCTGCCCCATCGGTCCGTGGATCGAGACCGAACTGGACACGGACAACCTGGCTGTGCGCGCGTTCCTGGACGGCGAGCAGGTCCAGAACGGCAACACCGACCAGATGATCTGGGGCGTTAGGGAACTGGTGTCATACGTGTCCCAGGCATTCACCCTCTTGCCCGGCGATATTATCCTGACTGGCACTCCCGCCGGCGTCGGCCTCATCACCGAGGGCCAGCGGATCGAAGTGAAGATTGAGGGCATCGGCACACTGGCGAACATCGCCCGCGCCTAGCAGGGCCGGTGGCCGCGGGGTGGGGAGAGCGCAGGGCAGTTTCTCGATCGGATCCGTCGTCCCTGGCGCAGTATGGGCCGCGGCCCTGTTGCTGGCGCCGTTCGGCGCCGCGGGTTCCGGCACAGCACTGAGCACTGGCACGACGGCGGCACCCTGGCTTTGGGGGATAGGCGCCGTCCTGCTGGTCTTGGTTTTTCCCTGGGGACTGGTCCAGGTGCTGGACCGGCGGGGCGACCTGCGCCAGTCCATTGCCCGTGCAGGCGTTGGCCCGGTCATTCTGGGCGCCGCGGCACTGTGCTTTATGCTCCTGCGGCTCATCCTGTGGCTTGACGGACCACAGGAGCTGGCCGCCGTCGTGTTCGCCATGATCGCTTCCTTCACGCTCACCCTGGTGATGCCCCGGACATGGCGTCCGGATTGGCCCGCGCTGAGCCTGGGGGCCGCCGTCGTTATTCTTCCTGTCCTCCTGTGGGCAGTCCTGCCGGCGCCAGCGGGTTGGCTGGCGGCGTTGGTGGCAGCCATTCTCTGCGCTGGAGCCCTGGTGCTGGTGAAAAATACCCGCAGCTGGGCCTCGATGGGCGCTTCAGCCGCGGTGGGTGCCGTGGTCGGCGGCGGTGTCTTCCTGCTCCTTTGGGCAGCTTCCGGATAAGGGGTTGCCCGCAGCGACTAAACTGGGGAAATCATGACTACAGAGCCTTCTTCCCTAGCCGATCTTCCCACCGTCAACGACAGCACGCCGGTGCGCGTGCGTTTCTGCCCGTCTCCCACAGGTACCCCGCACGTCGGCCTGATCCGTACCGCCCTCTTCAACTGGGCCTACGCCAAGCACACCGGCGGCACCATGGTGTTCCGCATTGAGGACACCGACGCGGCGCGGGACAGCGAAGAAAGCTACCACCAGCTGCTCGATGCGCTGGGTTGGCTTGGCATCACCTGGGATGAAGGCGTGGAAGTTGGCGGACCGCACGTACCGTACCGCCAGTCGCAGCGCGGGGAGATCTATCAGGAGGTCATCGGCAAGCTCAAGGACGCCGGGCACCTGTATGAGTCCTACTCGACTCCCGAGGAAATCGAAGCGCGCCACCGTGCGGCTGACCGGGATATCAAACTTGGGTACGACAACTTCGACCGCAACCTGAGCGACGAGCAGATCGCTGCGTTCAAGGCCGAGGGCCGCGAGCCGGTGCTGCGCGTGCGGATGCCGGATGAGGACATTACCTTCACCGACCTGGTCCGCGGCGAAATCACCTTTAAGGCCGGCACCGTTCCGGACTTTGTGGTGGTCCGTGCCAACGGCGCTCCCCTCTACACGCTGGTGAACCCCGTGGACGACGCGCTGATGGGCATCACCCACGTGCTCCGCGGCGAGGATCTCCTTTCCTCCACACCGCGGCAGATTGCGCTGTACCGTGCGCTGATCGACGTCGGAGTGGCGGAGTACATGCCGCTGTTCGGCCATCTGCCGTACGTTATGGGTGCCGGCAACAAGAAACTCTCCAAGCGCGATCCCGAGTCCAGCCTCTTCCTGCACCGCGAACGGGGCTTCATCCCGGAAGGCCTGCTGAACTACCTCTCACTGCTGGGCTGGTCGCTCTCCGCTGACGAGGACATCTTTGGCGTGGATGAACTGATCAAGAACTTCGACATCCACGACGTCCTCTCCAACCCGGCACGCTTTGACCTGAAGAAGGCAGAGGCGATCAACGGGACGCACGTACGCATGCTGGAGGCATCCGACTTCCGGAACCGCCTGGTCCCATACCTGCAGCACGCCGGACTGGTGGGGGAGACCCTCACCGCCCGGCAGGAGGAAATCCTCACTGAGGCTGCACCGCTGGTCCAGGAACGGATCACCCTGCTCGGCGAAGCTCCGGACATGCTCGGATTCCTGTTCAAGGCAGACGACGCCATCGACGTAGCCGACGACGCCCGGAAGGGCCTGCCGGCCAACTTGGCCGAGGTCCTCGACGCTACTCTGGGCGCCCTGGAACCGGTTGAAGACTGGAACGCTGAGAGCATTCAGGCAGCCCTGCGCCAGGCCCTGGTCGAAGACATGGGGATCAAGCCTCGCCTGGCCTTCGGCCCGGTCCGGACGGCCGTCTCCGGACGCCGGATCTCCCCGCCGCTGTTTGAGTCCATGGTCATCCTGGGCAAGGACTCGTCCCTGGCCCGTATCCGCGCCTTCCGCGCCTCGGAGGCCTGAGCCCTTCCATGAGTGAACAGCGGGGCGGACGGTCCATGGGCGTGCTCTTTGATATTGACGAGACCCTCGTGGACCTCCGCACCGCCATGGGCACCACCCTGCGGGAAATTAGCGCCGAGGACCTGGCGCACTTCACGGAGGAGGACTGGGCCGCGTACCAGCACCTCTACACGGCAGACCCACAGGGCTACTACGACAAGTACCTGGCAGGGGAGCTCAGCTTCACCCGGCAGCGCCTGCTGCGCGTTGCCCACGCCCAGCAGGCGCACGGGCTACCAGTGTTCGACGACGACGCCGAAGAGGCATGGAACGTTGCCTATGACCGTGTCCTGCCGCTGCATTTCAGGGCGTACGAGGACGTCGTGCCGGTCCTGGATGAACTTGATGCACTCGGGATCCCCTACGGCGCGGTGAGCAACAACGTGCGTGACTATCAACGCGCCAAACTGGATGCCGCAGGGCTGGAGCGGGTCAAGATTCTCGTGGGCATCGACGCTGTCGATGCCGCGAAGCCTGATCCGGCAATTTTCCTGGAAGGCGTGCGCCTCTTGGGCACCGATCCCGGACGGACGCTGTACGTCGGGGATAACTTCGAGGTTGACGCGCTGGGTGCCGGCAACGCGGGCCTGCAGGGCATCTGGCTGGACCGCAGTGGCGACGGACACCTTCGAGCGAGGCAGTCGAACCTGACAGTTGTCTCCTCGCTGGTTGGCATCAGCCGTCTTCTGCCTTGCTCTTAGGCTTGTGGACCTTCCCACATGAAATCTCAGTTTGTCCGATTTCGGCCCATTCTTTCCGGGGCCGTATGATATTACGGAACATTCTTAGTGGCGGTCACTGAGGCCCTACTTCTTGAGTTATCCTTTGGGGGAAATTTTGAGTCTGCGTCTCACTGTCATTGGTACCGGCTATCTGGGTGCTACACACGCTGCAGCGATGGCTGAACTTGGGTTCGAGGTCCTGGGTGTCGATGTGGATCCTGCCAAGATCGAAGCCTTGGGCAGGGGCGAGCTGCCTTTCTACGAACCCGGGCTTCCAGAACTTCTTCGCAAGCACACCGCAAGCGGACGTCTACGATTCACGACCTCCATGGAAAAAGCAGGCGCCTTTGGCGACGTGCACTTTATTGCTGTGGGCACTCCTCAAAAAGCGGGTGAAGCGGCCGCAGACATGACGTATGTGGATGCGGCGGTTGCAGGCATTGCCGCCGCTGCAACCCGGGATTCACTAATTGTTGGAAAATCTACTGTTCCTGTGGGCTCGGCGCGCAGACTAAAGGAGATCGCGGAAGAGTATGCACCGGCAGGCATCCATCTGGACTTCGCATGGAATCCCGAATTCCTGCGCGAGGGGTTCGCAGTGGAAGACACACTGCGGCCTGACCGGCTGGTGGTTGGAACGGATTCTCGCACCGCTGACCAGACACTCCGAAGGGTCTATGCATCGGCATTGACCCGTGGCACTCCTTATATTTCCACCGATTTTGAAACGGCCGAACTGGTGAAGGTAGCTGCTAATGCTTTCCTCGCGACAAAGATCTCGTTCATCAACGCATTTGCTGAAGTAACCGAGACTGTCGGTGGCGACATCCAGACCCTCGCGGATGCAATCGGTCACGACGCTAGGATCGGGCGCCGCTTCCTTAACGCCGGGGTCGGATTCGGCGGAGGATGTCTTCCGAAGGATATTCGCGCGCTCCAAGCACGGATTGGTGAGTTGGGGCTTGATAAGACGATGCGCTTCCTCAACGAAGTCGATGAGATCAATATGCGGCGCCGCGACAGGGTTGTCTTTCTGGCAGAACAACTGCTGGGTGACCTGGCTGATAAGCGGATTGCGGTTTTGGGCACCAGTTTTAAGCCGGACAGCGACGATGTCCGCGACTCACCAGCCTTGGATATTGCCGGTCGACTCTATGGTGGAGGGGCTGAAGTGCTTGTTTATGATCCCAAGGCTAATGAAAACAGTGCGAAACGTTTCCCGCGCCTAACTTACGTCGACAGCATCGAGGAAGCGGTGCAGGACGTGGACGTGGTGCTTCTTCTCACGGAGTGGCAGGAGTTCAAGGATATGAAGCCTGGTGACCTCGAGGCTTTCGTTGGGAGCCGGCAGATAGTCGATGGGCGAAATGTTCTAGACCGGGTTGACTGGGAGAACGCAGGGTGGACCTTTCGCGGCCTCGGCCTGAAAGTGCCGGAAGTAGTCAGCGCCCGAACCTAGGCGGGCGGGAGAGGCTGGCCTGCTGAGCCAGCCCCCTGCACCGTTTTGCACTCACCCTAGAACCCGTGTATAGTTATTTCTCGTGCTGAGGGGTTGCAGCCGGAAGGTAAAGCTTCCGAAGCGGCCCAGAGAAGCGCATTGGGATATGGTGTAATTGGCAACACATCGGTTTCTGGTACCGACATTCTAGGTTCGAGTCCTGGTATCCCAGCGGTAATCAATGAGGGACTTCGGTCGGATTTGGTCTCCACAATAAGAGTATGAAATAATCTTCAGGTCGTTCCCTCGGAACGGCTAAGGCGTGCGGAAGTAAATGAACTCATCGCACGGTACACGGCCCCATCGTATAGCGGCCTAGTACGCTGCCCTCTCACGGCGGTAACGCGGGTTCGAATCCCGCTGGGGTCACAGTCAAGGGTCCCGGACAGAAATGTCCGGGACCCTTTCTTTTTTATGTCTTTTCACCCGCTGCCAGTATCTTCTGCAGGGTCCGGAGATTCCGCGTCGTGGTATGCGCTTTATACCGCGGCTTCGAACTGATCTTTGAGAGCGGGGACTCCAGCGTCGCACCCTTTGGGCAGGGCCATGCCGTGGCCTCCGGTCCGAGGCGGATCTGTTCGGCTCCTGCCTCCGCGGCCGCGTCGAATAGCTCCATGAGCATACCGGCATCCGAGCCAAAGGTTACGTATGTATGGGTGGCAGGATCGTCGGCGGGGTAGGGGACAGCGGCAACAATTTCTCGCAGCCGGCCGAGCTCCAGGACAACTACCCAGGCTTCGTAGCCGAATTCCGACCGCAAGGCACCCTCAACCGCTGTCTTCAGCTCCCCTGTGGAGAGCGTGGAGCGGCCCACGGCGTTCCCGCTGGCGAGCACGGTTTTGACGTCCTCCAGCGGCAGTTTGACCAAGGCCTCCCGGAGCGCTGCCATCTTCACAGTGATGCCGCCGACGTTCACTCCCCGCAGCAGAATGGCGTGGGTCGTGAGTGTAGTGGTTGCCATCCTGTGAGGTTACCGCCAACAACGGACTAAGGGGTCATAATTGAGGGCAGGCAGGGCCGCAGGTCCGCACCACCCGGACAGAGGACAGAAACAGTGGCAGAGCACCCCCGGTTTGCAGGCGACCTGAGCGAAGGGGAGCTGCTGGCCCGGATTTTTCCCCGGCTGGGCTCCGGGAAAGCGCTCCTGGGCCCGGGCGACGACGCTGCCCTGCTCGCAGCACCCGATGGGCGCACGGTTATCTCAATCGATACCTTGGTCCAGGACCAGGACTTCCGCCTCAACTGGCCGGGCGGCTATCGGACCACTGGGTATGACGTCGGGTGGAAATGCGCGGCGCAGAACCTCTCCGACATAAATGCCATGGGCGCGGTCCCGACCTCGCTTGTCGTCAGCCTCACCCTGCCGGGGGGCACCCCGCTGACGTGGGTGGAGGACCTCGCGGACGGACTGTCCGCAGCTTTGCGGGCGCTGGGGGCCGAAGACTGCGTAGTCGCCGGCGGAGACCTGGGCCGGGGGGAGATCCTTGTGGTGACGGCGGCCGTGACGGGCGATCTGCGGGGCAAAGACCCGGTGCTGCGTTCGGGCGCGCGTGCGGGCGACGTGCTGGCGGTCTGCGGAGTTCTGGGCCATGCGGCAGCCGGCCTCGCCCTGCTGGACAGCAGCCTTGACTACTCCACGCTCGATGCCACTGCCCGGGCGTTGACCGCGGCACAATCCC
>NZ_DALZXY010000117.1:0-8046 GCF_031988865.1 Arthrobacter sp. | reverse complement strand
GGCCGGGCACCCTGATGGCCGGCGCCAATGAACTTCGCATCAGCGTGCACGGTTCCGGCGGCCACGGCTCCCAGCCGCACAACGCCCTGGACCCGGTGCCGGCCCTCGTGGAGATCGCTGCCGCGCTGCAGGTGATGGCCACCCGGAAGTTCTCCGTGTTTGATCCGATTGTCCTGACCGTCACCCAGCTCGAGGCCGGGCGCGCCATCAACGTTATTCCGGACACCGCCAGGCTGGGGGCCAGCGTCCGCACGCTCTCCGCCGAGTCTGTGGACCGGCTGATTGTGGAGACCAAGGCGCTCGCGGACGGCATCGCTGCGGCGCACGGCTGCACCGCCGAGGTCAGCTTCGAGATCCTCTACCCGATGACGGAGAACGACCCGTCACGGACCTTCGAGGCCATTCGGGACCTGCGTGAGCTTTTTGGTGAGGAGCGGGTGATCCAGTCCCGGGACCCGCTGATGGGGTCGGAGGATTTCTCCCTCGTCCTGCAGAAGATCCCCGGTGCCTTCCTGTTCCTCGGCGCCACCCCGCCGGATGTTGATCCGACCACCGCGGCGTGGAACCACTCCCCGCGGGTGCTGTTCGATGATTCCGTGCTGGCCGATCAGGCTGCCGCCCTCGCCCAGCTGGCGTTCAACCGGCTGACCTAGGGCTGGTTCACGGAGCGGCCGCCAGCCGGTTAGTCCCGGCTGCCGGCCGGTACCGTGTACAGGGGCTCCGGAGCGTAGGAGGCCACGTGCTGCTGCGCCAGCTCGATGAAGCGACGGGCCTTGCCGGAAAGCGTGCGTCCCGCGGGCCAGACCACGGAAACCCGTTCCAGATGCGGCTGGGGGTCGAGAGCCCGGGCCAGGACCGGAAGCCCCTCATAGCTTGACGGGTTCCTCGGACGCTGGATGAAGAGCGAGTAACCCAGTCCCTGGGCCACGAGCGATCTGGCAAGCTCGAAATGCCGGGTCCGGTGCCGGACCATGGGAGAGAGTCCCTGCGCCGAGAAATAGCCCATGATGTCATCCACGCTGGGCGGGGCATCGAGCAGGATCATCGGTTCGTTCACGAGGTCCCTGGCCCGCACGACGCCGGACTCGGCGAGCGGGTGCCCGGCGGCAAGGATCACGTGCATGGCGGTGTCATACAGTGGTGCGGTTTCCACCCTCCGGTCCAGATGCATGTTGTACATGATGGCCAGTTCCAGGTCCCCGGACTTCAGCTGCTTCAGCAGGGTGCCCTGATCAGCAGGATGGATGCTCAGCTCCACGTCCGGGTGCAGCCGGTCGAAGTGCTTGACCATTTGCGGCAGAACGGTCGGCGCCAATGAGGGGTAGCAGCCGACAGCGAGCGGCCCAATCAGGTCGTGGACGCCGGCGGATGCTTCAAGGTTCTCTGCGGATCTCAGCAGGGACAGAGCCTGCTCGAAGATGTGCTGCCCTGTGGTGGTGAGGACGATTCCGTGCGACTTGTGCCGTGTGCAGAGCTGGGATTTGAGGGCACGTTCCAGCTCGTCCAGTGCCGCGGCGATGGCCGAACGGGAGACGTGTTCCTGGGCGGCAGCTGCGCTGATGCTTCCGGTGGAGGCGATCGCGCAGAAGTAGCGCAGCTGCCGCAGAGTGAACTGGCTCATTGGATACCGCCTCGGTGCTGGGCCGGGTGGTATCGCCTTGGCGGACGGGACTAGTCCAGGCGCCGGTTCCGGGTCTCGGGCATGGTCAGGATGACTGCGGTGCTGACCGCACACAGGACCATGATGTAGATAACAAATACCACATGCATCCCAATGCTGGAGAGCCACGTGTTCAGGTACGGTGCGGTGCCCCCGAAGATGGCCGCTGACGTCGCATAGGCGATTCCGATGAGGGTTGCCCGCAGCCGTGTGGGCACCAGCTCGGCGAATACCGCGCCCAGCGGGGCACAGTTTGCCGCCAGCAGGATGGAGGCCAGTGCAACCGTGGCGAAGAGGGAAACCGGGCTGGAACTGAGGCCGAATTCCAGCGGAATGGCGGCGATGATGAAACCGATGCTGAACACCAGCAGCACCGGACGGCGTCCCCAGCGGTCTGAGGCCGCGCCCATCAGCGGGATTGCGATGAGGAAGACCGCCTGGCCGCAGAGCCCGGCCACGCGTGCCGCCGTCGGGTCCATGCCATGTACCGAGACGGCGTAGCCGGGAGCGAAGATGAACCAGGTGTAGAACGCGACGACGCCGCTGATGGTCAGGCCCACGATCTGCAGGGTGCCGCGGCGGTTGGCCGCGAGCTGGCGCAGCGTCCAGCGCAGCCCGGATTCGCGCTCGGTCTCTGCCGCACTGCTTGATTCGTAGACGGAGGATTCGGTCATGGTACGGCGGATGTAGATGGCATAGAGGCCAAGCAGGGCGCCGATGGCGAAGGGGATGCGCCAGCCGAAGTCAGCCATCTCCTCCTTGGAGAGCGCTGCCGTGAGGAACGCCCCGAGTCCGGTGGCCAGCATGGATCCGATTCCGACGCCGATCCAGGGGCTGGATGCCCACAGGCCGCGCCTGCCCTCGGGAGCGACTTCAGCCAGGTAGGTGAACGCCGAACCGGTCTCCCCGCCGTGCGATAGGCCCTGGATAAGGCGGGCGGCCAGCAGCAGGATGGACGCGAACACTCCAATCGAGTCGAAGTTCGGTGCCACTGCGATGATCAGGCTGCCTAGGGCAGCGAGGGCGATCGCCAGGGTCAGGCTGAAACGACGGCCCTTTTCATCTGCTATCCGGCCGAACAGCCAGCCGCCGACCGGCCGCATCAGGAACCCGACGGCAAAAATCGCCAGTGTGGAAAGCAGCGCGGAAACGGGATTGTCCGTTTTGAAGAACTGGGCGGCGAAAAACGGGGCGAAGATCGCGTAGATGTTCCAGTCGAACCATTCCAAGGTGTTGCCGATGTTCACGGCCACAAGGTCGCGCCGCCGTTTGCCGGCGCTGACCCCGCTGGTCGTTTCGGTGTTCGTGGCCGTGGGACTCATTGCTCCTCCATCGCAGCGCGGACTCTCTGCCGCTGAGCAGGCAGAATGATCCCACTATCGAAGCAATAGTTGAGAAGGTCAACGGCATTTAAGCGGCCTCGGATGGTGGAAAAATCGTCATCGCGCGGACGATGATGTAACCGCTAGCGTCGTGTGTATGAGTTTCTCCGAGCTTTCACTGACGTTCCTGGCCACCATCTCTGTCCAGGTGGGCGAGCCAATCGAAGTCGGCCGCACTTCCGCCGGGCTGCGGCGCGTCATCCCGATCCTGGGCGGGAAGGTCGAAGGCCCGCAGCTGCGTGGAACTGTGCTCCCGGCCGGCGCAGATTTCCAGATCCTGCGCAGTTCCACCCTTACGGAGCTGGAGGCGAAGTATGTGCTCGAGACAGACAGCGGTGAGAGGCTCTACGTGAACAACTTTGGCCTGCGCACCGGCAGCGAGGCGGATATATCGGCGCTGCTGCGGGGCGAGCCGGTGGATCCTGCCCGAATCTACTTCCGATGCACACCGCGCATCGAAGCACCTGCGGGCGGAGTGTGGGAGTGGCTGTCCAGTCGAGTCCTCGTTGGCACCGGCATCCGGCTCCCGGATGAGGTTCGGCTGGATATCAGCGTGGTGGAGTAGGCCATTGCGGCCTCTGTGGCTGGAGTGACCCCACCGGCATCAGGCATAACGCATGCAGGGAGATTCACCCGAACCGTGACCTAAGCGTGGCCAGACCACACCTGTTCCAACTATGACTGAGCGGCCTGTGGCGTGTACCGTAAACGGGCTATCTTCCCCGTGTGCGGATTCACATGAGCTGCCCGGGGCTCACCCACGTCCGTTCTCCGGGCAGCCCAATCTGGGCAGATTAGACAGAAAGGGGGTGTCGGCGTGTCCGCAGTTCAGACAGAAACCGAACCCTCGCTCAAAAAGGTCCTCGGACGCATCGATGTCCTGTCCCTCGGTTTCGGCGCCATGATCGGCTTTGGCTGGGTTGTGCTGACCGGAGACTGGCTGTCCTCAGCCGGCACCATGGGCTCCGTACTTGCCATTGTCACCGGCGGCGTGATCATGGCCATCGTGGGGCTGACCTACGCCGAGTTGTGCTCCGCAATGCCAAGAGCCGGCGGAGCCCACAACTACATCATCCGGGCCATGGGACCGCGTGCCTCGTTCATCGGATCCTGGGCCATCATCGGCGGCTACGTGACCATCGTGGCCTTCGAAGCCGTGGCCCTGCCGAGAACCGTGCAGTACATCTTCCCCAACCTGAGCCAGATCCCGCTGTGGACCGTCGCTGGCTTCGAGGTCCACCTGACCTGGGCCCTCGTCGGTGCCGTCGCCGCCGTCGTTATTACCGCCATCAACATCCGGGGCGTGAAGGAAGCCGGCGTCGTGCAGACGTTCGTCGTTATCTTCCTGCTGGCCATCGGCCTGGTGATGATCGCCGGCGCATTTACCGGCGGCAGCGCAGCGAACATGGAGCCCTGGTTCCACGGCGGGATGAACGGCTTCTTCGCCGTGCTGGTGGTGGTGCCCTTCCTGTTCATCGGCTTCGACGTGATTCCGCAGTCCGCCGAAGAGGCGAATGTCCCGGCGAAGCAGGTCGGCAAACTGGTTGTCATCTCGGTCGTGATGGCAACCATCTGGTACGTCATGGTGGTCCTGACCACGTCTTCCGCGATGCCGGCCTCAGCCCTGGCCGGCACCGACATCGCCACTGCCGACGCCGTCGGTGCGATGTTCAATTCGGATCTGATGGCCAACATCCTCATTGCCGGCGGCATTGCCGGCATCCTCACCTCGTGGAACTCGCTGCTGATGGGGGCCTCCCGCCTGATGTACTCGCTGGCACGTGCCGGCATGCTGCCTGCCTGGTTCGGCCGGCTGCACCCGAAGTACGGCACCCCGCATAACTCGCTCCTGTTCATCGGTGCGTTGAGCTTCCTGGCTCCGTTCGGCGGTGCGGAAATGCTCGGCTGGCTGGTCGACTCCGGGGCTCCGAGCATCGTGCTCGCCTACACTCTGGTGGCAGTTTCCTTCCTGGTCCTGCGCCGGCGCGAACCGGCAATGGACCGTCCGCTGCGCGTCGGCGGCAAGGGCAAGGGCGGCATCGTCATCGGTGTCCTGGCCACCATCTTCGGTGCTGCGCTCTTCAGCCTCTACATGCCGGGCATGCCCGCTGTGCTGGGGATGGAACCCTGGCTGCTGTTCGGTGCCTGGTGGGTGATCGGCATGATCTTCTTCTTCCGGGTTCCCACCGGCATCAAGGCCGGACCGGACGCCGAAGCGCACGTCCTGGCGAAGATCCGGGCCAAGGCGCGGTCTGGCTCTTAGCCGGCACGCTGCCGCGGCAGCAGAACAACAGTGACACGCCCGACGGCGGCTTCCCCCAACGGAGAGGCCGCCGTTGCGGTTTCCAGCCGCGGGGACCGCCGCATCCGGACAGGAGCGCTGGCCGCGTGCCGGTTCCCGCTAGGAAAGCCGGAGCAGCGCGCCTGCCCGGTGCACTCCATGCAGCTGCGTCCGGTCGCTGCGGACCTTGTACTGTGGCTCATCCTCCGAACACAGCCGGCGCCTGCCCATGAATTCGAAGTCGGAGGTGTGGACTTCGGTGATTTCCCCCGTGACGGCCCCGGTGCGCGAGTTCCACCGCACGCGGTCGCCAACCCTTAGATGATCAGTCATGGCGACTGTCATAACACCGCCCAGGCATCCGTGTAACGAGTAATTGGCGGAATCGGTCCGCCACGGGAGCCGATCCAGGCGACAGAACCTAGGCAACTAAGTTACTGACGAGTAATATAGGCTGCATGCACCTGATCTTCCGCACGATGCTGCTGCTCCTGACCGCCCGCCGCCGGCGGCCGAAACTAGACATCTTCGGCACTTCCTCCCTGCCGATGCGGGTCCTGCCGACGGACCTGGACATCGCCAACCACGTCAACAACGGCATGTACCTTTCGCTGATGGACCTGGGCCGGTTCGACCTGATGATCCGCAGTGGTTTCTGGGCGCAGATGCGCCGCAACCGGTGGTCCCCCGTGGTCAGCAACGAGACCATCAGCTTCCGCAAGTCGCTGGCACCGTGGCAGCGCTACACCATCGAGTCCCGGATCATCGGCTTCGATGACCGCGCCATCTATTTCGAGCAGCGAATGGTGGCCGACGGCGAGATTTACGCCAGCGCCTTCATCGCCACCCGGATGGTCTCCAAACAGGGGCCGGTGACGAACGAGGAGATCTTTGCGGCCGCCGGACGGCGCCCGCCGGAGGATATGGTTCTTCCGGAATGGATTGCAGACTGGCGTGAGAGCGTTGCCCTGCCCGGCACCCGGCGGCCGGCACCGCACGCCTGGGCCGCTTAGGACAGCGACGCCCGAACCAGCCTCAGACGCCTCGCCGGGCGCGCAGCACGTTGTCATTCAGGACCGCCTGCACGCCGTCCGGCCCTTCGACGGTGCGGGGGACAGGCTCGGCCGTTTCCACTATCCAGCCGTGTGCCTCGAGCTCCAGCGCAGCGGCTAGTTCGACGGCCGTAGGCAGCGGCGGCTCCGGTGCCGGATGCCTGGACCACGGCGGGAAATCCTCGTGCCCGACGACGAGCAGGCGTCCGCGCGGGACGACGGAGGCCATGGCCCGGTGCAGGATCGTATCCCTCGGAAGCTCGGTGGGGGAGTGCAGGAACTGGGCACACACCAGGTCATAGCCGGGGTCGGTGCCCGGTTCGGCTGCCGCCCACTCGGCGAGGTCTGCCTGCACCCAGGTCACCAGGTGTTCGACGCCGGCGTCCCTGGCGTGGGCCGCGGCCCGCTCCAGCGCGACGGCGGAGATGTCGATCCCGGTGACCTGCCAACCCTGCAGGGCCAGCCAGACGGCGTCCGCGCCTTCACCACAGCCAAGTTCCAGGGCAGTGCCAGGTTTCAGACTGGTGACCTCCCGGACCAGCAGGGCATTCGGGTTTCCGCTCCAGACCTGATCGCGTTCGCGGTAGAAGCCGTCCCAAAAGTGACCGGGCGGCGGGGGCAGCGCTGAATGGTCATGCATGCAATGAACTTTACGTCCGGAGCGGAAGCGGGCGAAAGAAAGGCCGGGAACCGTCCCCCCTGGGTATCGGTTCCCGGCCTTTCGCCGTCGGTGGTGCGCTTATCCGCGCGCCGCTCCTAGTTGTACTGCGACATCTAGTGCTGTGAGCGGCGGCTGCGGGCCGAGATCAGCAGGGCCAGCGGGATCAGCAGCAGTGCCACCGGGATTAGGAGCGCCAGGATGGCGGGGGACTTGAAGATCTGTCCCGGGGTCATGGCGGAAGTGCGTTCCATCATGGTGTCGGCTCCGGCGGAGATCTCTCCGTTGCCGCTGGCCAGGGTGGCGGTGCCGTCGGCGAGCTTACCGTTGCCGTCAGCGAGGTCGGACGCGCCGGTCTTCAGCGTGGTGGTGCCTTCGCTGAGGGTCTTTGCGCCGGCGTCAAGCTTGCCCATGCCTTCGTTCAGGGAGTCCGAACCGGAGAGCAGGCGGCCCGTGCCGTCGGCCAGTTTGGCATTGCCGTCAGAGAGGGAATAGGCGCCGGCTTCGAGGGTGCCCAGGCCGGTGGAGAGGGTTCCGGCACCGTTGGCGAGCTTGGCATTGCCTTCAGCGAGGGTGTAAGCGCCGTCCTCAAGGGTGGTCAAGCCCTGGTTGAGCGACTGCGCTCCTGCGGACAGCTGCCCTGCTCCGGCGTAGAGCTGTTCGACGCCGGCGGCCGCGGCGTGGGCGCCGTCGGCCAAGGCGGGCCTTGGCGCTCAGCTCTCCGAGGCCGCCAGCCACGGCGTCCGAGCCGTACACCAGGCCGCCCTGGTAAACGACGGTTCCAAACTTGGTGGTGTGCTGCGGAGCGGCAGGGTTGCCCTTGAGTCCAATGTCGATACCTACAACCAGGCGTTCGAGGCCTTCAAGCTTGTCGGCGGCAACAGCCAGCTTTGCGCCACTGCCTGCCGGAACGATACCGAGTGCCTCGAGGGGGGCGAGCGCTGCTCCTGCACCGCGCCACTCCTGAGCACCAGTGGACGTTCCCGTGGTGGAATACGGCTTCAGGTCAGCCG